>CAIKJM010000081.1 GCA_903827735.1 uncultured Rhodanobacter sp.
CCTGCAGCTGGTCGACATCGCGTATCGGCAGACGGCCTAGCAGCTGGTCGGTGATCGCCAGCTGTGCCTCGAACGCGCCGCTGTGTTCGCCGTGGCGCAACAGGGTCAGCGCCAGTACGTCGGACCACGCGCGATCCAGCAGTGCCCGTAGCAGGCCGCGCGGCGGCGCCTGGGCAAAGCGCTCGGCCATGTACTCGCTGGCGCGCTGGCGCGCCTGATCGAGTCGCTCGCGGCCTTTGGCCGCTTCCAGATGACGGCTTTCGGCGGTCTGCGCTTTGCGTGTCAGCAGCGAGAGATGATGTTCGATATCGGCCAGCAGGGCGGTGTAGAGGCCGGCGGTCGGTGGCTCCTGATTGGCGCGCGCCACCAGCTGGTCGAGTTTGGCCGCCAGCGGACGCCCGCTCTCGTCGTCGCTGCCGTCGAGCCAGTCGTGCGCGGCAGCGGTGACGGTATCGAGCAGCTTGCGCGCGGGGTGATCGCGTTTTTCCAGAAACTCCGGCTCTGCCACGGCGATGCGCGTGACCGGCAGCTGCATGTTGCCCAGCAGGGCATGCGCATTGTTGCCGCTGCCGTGCAGCTGCTGGCCGAGCTGCTCGAACAGCATGGCAACCAGATCGACCGTGTCGCCCTGTTCGACGCTGAGCTGGGTCTGCGGTGCGCCGGCGGGTTTGCCGAGATTGAGCTGGGTCAGCAGCTCTTCGCGCAGCCGCTGGGCGCTGCGCAATTCGCGACTGGCCTGGTCGGTGACCTTGACCAGATGCTGCTGCAGCGCGCCGAGCGCGACCTGCAGTTCATCGGCGCTGGCGGCGCGACCGGCCGGTTGGCCGTGGGATGCGCTGGCCGCGGTGCGTCGCTGGGTCAACAGTTCGCGCAGCGACTCGAGCACCTCGATGGAATCGCTGGTTGCAGCGCCCGAGGCGCTGGTCTGACGGACTTTCTCCACCGGAGCGGCGGAGGTTTCTGGCGTCGCAGTGCCCGGCCGCGTGTTGACCTGGCGCGGCACCGGGATGCTGCGCAGCTCGGGCAGAATGCCGTCCTCCAGCAGCTTCGCATTGACCGTGTCGTATACCGGGGCAAGCGCCTGGATCAGCTGCTCCTCGAAGCTCTGCATCAGCAGCAGGTGATGCTCCAGCGGCAGCTCAAGCACAAGGCTGGCCGCGTGGATGGCGCGCGTGAGCGCGTATGGGCCCAGTGGCAGCGCGCGACCGTCCAGCGGCGGCGCGCCGATCAGCACGGCCAGCCGATAGCCCAGCTCGTATAGCACGCTGTTATGGCGCATTTCGCCGCGCGCGCCGAGGCGCTCGATCGACATCACCATTTCCTGCTCGGTCTGATCGAGCAGCTGCAGCGACAGCCGCGATCGAGGGGTCGCGGGTGTTTCGGGTTTGAGCGAGGCCTTGTCGATCTCGTTGAAGGCGCCAGCCAGCTCCAGCAGAAACCGCTCTTCGAACGCCACGCGATCGTGCACCACGCGCAGGCGGCTGATCAGAAAGTCCTGCTGCTGCTTGGGCAGCTTGGCGCTTTCGGCCTGCTTGAACAGCTTCTGCTCGAAATCACTCAGGCAGTGATGCAGCGGTTCTTGCAAACCTTCCACGCAGAGCGCGTAAGAAGATTCGAGCAGCCGCTGCGCGCGCGCGGGCCAGCGTCCGTCTTTCAGACGGAATGATTGATACGCCTCGAAACGACGACGTCGATTCTGCTCGACATCCATGATGAACTCGCCCTATCCCCAATCGGCTGAGTTTATGCCGCTTGTCACGGACGCGCTACTTCATAATCGTGTAGGGCCGTGCGGGATGGAGGCTGGGCGTCAGTCCAGAAAACTGGCGATGACGTCGTTCAGAAACCGCTGGCCGAGCGCGGTGGTCTGGAGTTTTTCCGGATCGTCGGTCAGCCAGCCGCGTTGGCGGGCGGCGGCCACTGCGGGCGCAATCATTTCCGGCGCTAGCCCGGTATGGGCAGAGAAGTCCGCCGAGGGCACGCCGTCGACCAGCCGCAGCGCGTTGAGCATGTATTCGAACGGCAGTTCGGCGGCCTCGACCACGCTATCGCCGCCGATGCGCTTCGCGCTGTCACCGGCAT
The DNA here is from genome assembly GCA_903827735.1 of uncultured Rhodanobacter sp. Lineage (GTDB taxonomy): Bacteria > Pseudomonadota > Gammaproteobacteria > Xanthomonadales > Rhodanobacteraceae > Rhodanobacter. Next base: position 2,083 of record CAIKJM010000081.1, read on the forward strand.
CCATATAACTCTTCGGCAGGCGCGACTTCCAGCGGCGGTGAACCGTGCCGCGGGTGGCGTCGCTGATCTTGCCGTGCGCGCCGGCGCCGATGCCGAGATAGTCGCCGAAGCGCCAGTAATTGAGGTTGTGCGCGCAGCGCCGGTTGGCCTGGGCATATGCCGAGATTTCGTATTGCCCATAGCCGGCCGCCGCCAGTGCCTGTTCGCAGGCTTCCTGCATCGCCCAGGCGTGGTCGTCGTCCGGCAGCGGCGGCGGGTTGGCGGCGAAGGCGGTATTGGGTTCGAGCGTGAGCTGGTAATGCGAGATATGCGTCGGCTGCAGCGCAACCGCGCGAGCCACGTCGGCCAGCGCACCGTCAAGCTGCTGCTGCGGCAGGGCGTACATCAGGTCCAGATTGATGTTGCGGTAGCCGGCATCCTGCGCCGACTTCACCGCGGCCTCGGCCTCGATCGCCGAATGGATGCGGCCCAGCCGCTTCAGCTTGTCGTCGTCGAAGCTCTGGATGCCGAACGAGATGCGGTTGACGCCGGCCGCCAGATAGCCGTCGAAACGGCCGTGTTCGACCGTGCCGGGATTGGTTTCCAGCGTGACTTCGACCTCGGCGTTGAACGGCAGCCGTGCACGCGCGCCATCGAGAAACCGCTCGATCAGCGCTGGTGCAAACAAGCTCGGCGTGCCGCCGCCGAAGAACACGCTGACGATCGGGCGCTGTTCAAGCGCCGCGCCGAAGTCGCGCCGGTCGGCGTCGAGATCGGCCAGCAGATGGTCGATGTATGCCTCGTACGGCGGCGGCTCGCTGCGCAAGCCGTGCGAGTTGAAGTCGCAGTACGGGCATTTTTTTACGCACCAGGGCATGTGCACGTAAAGCGACAGTGGGGGCGCGATCAGCGACGACATTGGCTCATCGTCATCGGGTCAGGCGAGTTGCGCGCGCAGCCTGGCCAGCGCCTGGCCGCGATGGCTGATGCGCGACTTCAGTGCCGGATCGAGCTCGGCCGCACTGGCGCTCTGGCCGTCTGCGACAAACAGCGGGTCGTAGCCGAAACCTTGGATGCCGCGCGTTTCGCCGAGCACATGGCCATGCCAGCGACCTTCGGCGATCAGCGGCGCGGGATCGTCCGCGTGCCGGATCAGCGCGAGCACGCAGATGAAGAAGGCGCCGCGCTGTTCCGGCGGCACGCCGTCCAGCTCGCGCAGCAGCTTGGCGTTGTTGGCCGCGTTATCGCCGTGCGTGCCGGCATAACGAGCGGAGTAAAGGCCAGGCGCGCCGCGCAGATGGTCGACGCACAGGCCGGAGTCATCCGCCAGCGCAGGCAGGCCGGCGGCGCGGGCTGCGTGGCGTGCCTTCAGCAGCGCGTTTTCGACAAAGCTGAGGCCGGTTTCCTCGGCATCGTCCACGCCGAGGCTCGCCTGCGTCACCACTTCAAAGCCGCTATCGGCCAGCAGCAGGTTGAACTCCGCGAGCTTGCCGGGGTTGCTGCTGGCCAGAACAATGCGCTGCATAACGGACTCAACCGGCCGGCGTCAGCGCCGCGCGCTGCGCCAGTACCAGCTCGCCGATGCCTTTCTCAGCCAGCGCCAGCAGCGCGTTCATTTCGTCGCGGCGAAACGCATGACCTTCAGCGGTGCCCTGTACTTCGATAAAGCCGCCGCCGTCGTTCATCACCACGTTCATGTCGGTATCGCAGTTGGAGTCCTCGGCGTAATCGAGATCCAGGACCGGCATGCCTTTGTAGATGCCGACGGAAATCGCGGCGACGGCGCCGACGATAGGGTTGCGCTTGAGGTTTTCGCGCTTCATCAGGTGATTGACCGCGTCGACCAGGGCGACGTAGGCGCCGGTAATCGCCGCCGTGCGGGTGCCGCCGTCGGCCTGGATCACGTCGCAGTCCAGCGTGATGACGCGCTCGCCCAGCGCCTGGCGGTTGATGCAGGCGCGCAGGCTGCGGCCGATCAGCCGCTGGATCTCCATTGTGCGGCCGCCTTGGCCGCCGCGCGCGGCTTCGCGCTGCGTGCGGGTGTTGGTGGCACGAGGCAGCATGCCGTACTCGGCGGTGACCCAGCCTTCGCCCTTGCCGCGCAGCCAGTTCGGCACGCGATCCTCGATGCTGGCCGTGCACAGCACGCGGGTGTCGCCGAAGCTCACCAGCACCGAACCTTCGGCGTGGCGGGTGTAATGGCGTTCGATGGTAACGCTGCGCAGCTGGTCGCTGGCGCGGCCGCTGGGGCGGGTAACTGCATTCATGGAGGGCTTCGCTTCGGATCGCCGGGGCAAGCAGGGCGGGGTCGGAGAGTTTACCATTGCGTTCTCTCACGACGCCTGGATGTCACTCGAATGATTCGCAGCATGACGGCTTATGCCAGCGCTGAAACCACCAGCCCCGCAGGCACGCTCAGCTGCGAACTGCGCACGGTCAACCATCGCTATCTGGAACTGAGCCCGCGCCTGCCGGACGAACTGCGCGGCTTCGAGTCGCTGCTGCGCGAGCGCATTGCGTCCAAGTTGTCGCGCGGCAAGCTGGATATCACCGTGCGCCTGCGCGGCAACGATGCGCGCAGCGACAGCCTCAACATCAACGACGCGCTGGTGTCCAAACTGGCCGAACTGGCCCTGAGCATGCGCACGCGCTTTCCGCAGATGCGCGTTGAACTGACCGATCTGCTGCGCTTTCCCGGTGTGATGCAGCAGGCGGAGATCGATCCGGAGGCGCAGCAGGCCGCGCTGTTCGAGGTGCTCGATCGCGCGCTTGACGCGCTTACGGCGACGCGCGAGCGCGAGGGCGAAAAGCTTGGCGAGATCCTGCGCGACAAGCTCGACGGGATCGAGCGCGTGGTCGCCGACGTACGCAGCTGGATGCCGGAAATCCGTGCGGCGTTGCGCACCCGCCTCGAAGGCCGGCTGGCCGACATCAAGCAGCCGATCGAGCCCGGCCGTCTGGAACAGGAGCTGGTGATGCAGATCACCCGCACCGACGTGGACGAAGAGCTGGATCGTCTCAGCACACATATCGGCGAAACCCGCCGCGTGCTGGGGCTGAAAGAGCCGGTCGGCCGCCGGCTGGATTTCCTGATGCAGGAGTTCAACCGCGAGGCGAACACGCTTGGTTCCAAATCGGTCGACACCCGCAGCACCAACGCGGCGGTCGAGCTGAAGGTGCTGATCGAGCAGATGCGCGAGCAGGTGCAGAACATCGAGTGACGCGTGTTCGATAACCCGATTTCAATAGCCGATCGGGTCACTGGAATCTCTCAATCGCGAACTATTTCGACACGGATGCCGCTGTTGTCGTGTAATCGACCGCTCCGATCGTTGTGATGGACAGCTTGCCTTCGTCGGCCGTCGCTTCTATGCCTTCGAAGCTCACTCTGACATCCGCAAAGACCCAGCTGGCGCTGATACCTTCGGTCGGCTTTCCCGCACCGGTCTGACCGTGCGTCTTGGCGATGGAGGTGGGAATGCCGTACTTTTTTTTGAGCATGGCATAGATGGCTTTCTGGCTGTCCAGCCCACTGGTGCTCACGAGAACGCCCTGCACGGTACCGTCCAGTATCAGCAGCGCGAAACCGCGTGCGTGCATACCCGCCGCAAGCGCGGGCTCTTCAGAGCGGCTGAAGTGGACCGGCAGGGTTTTCGCGCGGCCATCCGCACTTGTATCGGCGCGGGTAGGCGACTCCATGCAGGTGCTGTCGAGCGTCGGCGACCAGGCCCTGCTGTCGAAGAGCCCATCCCGCGTTGTCGGGCAGGTGATCAGCGTCGGTGGCTGTTCCAGTGCGAATCCTAAAATCTGGAGGCTGGGTGCCGATGTCGGGCTCGTGGCCCGGTGGGATGCCTGCACAGCCGCGGATATGCCTGCGGCGCTCAGCGCGAGCATCAAAATAAGCCTTGCCTTCATCGGGCGCCGTTTCCCCTTATCAATCCCCACAGCCTAACAAACATGAGAGTTTTCGAATTCAGCGCAGTCGGCATAAACGCATCATGCGGCGGCATCGCCGACGCTTTCGACGCGGCGCAACGGCAGGGCGAGCGCGCCCAGCCGTTATACTCCGCCGATGAATGCCGATTCCTCATTGCCAAACGCCCAGCGACGCGCCGACGCTGAATATCCCGGCGGCAAAACGCCGCGGCAGCTCATTCCTGCGGCACGGCATCGGACGAACTTGGCATGAGCATCGCTGCGTCAACCGTAGAGCTCGAAGGCACGCTGTTCGTCGTGGCCGCACCGTCCGGTGCGGGCAAGTCGAGCCTGGTCAATGCGCTGCTTGAGCGCGAGCCGGCCATCTCGCTGTCGGTATCGCACACCACGCGGCCGCCGCGGCAGGGCGAACAGTATGGTCGGCACTACTTCTTTGTGGAGCGCGCGGAATTCGAGCGCGAGATCGGCGAAGGGATTTTTCTCGAGTACGCCGAAGTCCACGGCAATCTCTACGGCACGTCGCGCACTACCGTGCAATCGCTGCTGGGCGAAGGGCGCGATGTGCTGCTGGAGATCGACTGGCAGGGCGCCGAGCAGGTTCGTCGCAGCAAGCCCGACTGCGTCAGCATTTTCATTTTGCCGCCTTCGCGCGCCGAGCTGGAGCGCCGGCTGCGCGGGCGCGGGTCGGACAGCGCCGAAGTGATCGAGCGCCGGCTGCACAACTCGCGCGGCGAAATTGCCCACGCGCACGAATTCGACTACATCCTGATCAACGATGCTTTTGCCGACGCCCTGGACGACCTGCAGGCGATTGTGCGAGCGGTGCGCCAGCGCAGCGCGCTGCAGTGGCGGCGGCACGAGGCGCTGATCGCGGAGCTGCTGGCCGGAGGGTGAGCGGTCGCAGGGCTGAGCGAGAGTTAAGCGGCGCGCGGGTATTCATGGTCTTCGCACGGTTCTTCGGCTACCTTGAACGTCTTCTTATCGCCGTTTCCTTCCCATGACTGATCCCGTACGCAACCCGCCTGACGACAGCACCCTGGTGCGGGTTCGCGGCCTGACGACGGTACTCAACGGCAAGACCATTTTCGACAAGCTCGATCTGGACATCCCGCGCGGCAAGGTCACCGCCATCATGGGCCCCAGTGGCACCGGCAAAACGACCTTGCTCAAGCACATCACCGGGCAGATGACGCCGGACGCCGGTCAGATCCTGGTCGACGGCAAGGACGTGCCCCGGTTGTCGCGTGAAGCGCTGTACAAGCTGCGCGAGGGGATCGGCTATCTGTTTCAGAACTCGGCCCTGCTGACGGACTTCAGCGTGTTCGAGAACGTGGCCTTTCCGCTGCGCCAGCATACCAAGCTGCCGGAAGTGCTGATTCGTAACGTGGTGCTGCTGAAACTGCAGGCGGTCGGCCTGCGCGGTGCCGCCCAGCTGATGCCGAACGAGCTGTCCGGCGGCATGGCGCGGCGGGTCGCGCTGGCGCGCGCGATCGTGTTCGATCCCATGCTCATTCTTTATGACGAACCCTTCGTGGGGCTCGATCCTGTGGCCCTGAACCAGGTGTTGAAATTGATCCGCACGCTCAACGAAACGCTCGGCATCACCAGCGTGCTGGTGGCGCACGAAATCGAGGCGGTGAAGCGGATCGCCGATCACGTGTTCCTGATTGCCAACGGCAAGGTGGTGGCGCAGGGCGATCCGAAGACCATCGCCAACGACGGCTCGGCCTGGACGAAGCAGTTTTTCGGTGGGCAGGAGGATGGCCCAGTGCCGTTCCAGTACCCCGCCGGTGACTACGCGCAAGCGCTGGGCTTTTCCGGAGCTGCCAAATGAGCGCGCGTCCCGTACCGACCACCAATGCGTTGACCGGCTCGCTGGCCCAGATCGGCGGCTGCGGACTGTTCTTGCTCACCCTGCTGGCGGCGATTCCGCGCAGCTTCCGCTACGTGCGCGAGACGCTGCGCCAGCTGTGGTTCGTCGGCGCGATGAGCTTGACCATCATCATGGTCTGCGGCCTGTTTGTGGGCATGGTCCTGATGCTGCAGCTCTACCACGTGCTGTCGATCTTCGGCGGCACCTCGGCCAGCGGCATGGTGGTGGCGCTGTCGGTGTACCGCGAGTTGGGTCCGGTGGTCACCGCGCTCCTATTCGCTGGCCGAGCGGGCACGTCGATTACCGCCGAGATCGGCCTGATGCGCGCCACCGACCAGATCGACGCGATGGAGATGATGGCGGTCGATCCGATCGCCTACGTCGGCACGCCGCGCTTCTTGGCTGGGCTGATCGCGATGCCGCTGCTGTGCTGCGTGTTCTGCGCCATGTCGGTGCTCGGCGGCCATCTGGTCGGCGTGACTTGGCTGGGCATCGACAATGGTACGTTCTGGTCGAACATGACCGCGGTGGTGGATCTGCGCACGGATATCGTCAACGGCGTGCTGCTGAAGAGCTTGGCCTTCGGTGCTGTGGTCACGCTGATTGCGGTCTATCAGGGTTTCACCACGCCGCCGACTAGTGAAGGCGTGGCCTACGCCACTACACGCACCGTGGTCGCTTCGTCGATCGCCATTCTGGCGTTGGACTTCGTCCTCACCGCGTTCCTGATGTGATGGCCTCCATGCATCGTTTCGTTTTTTCTCAGTCCCTATTTTTTCATCGTCTATCGAGGATCGTGCCGTGAGCCAACCGAGAAATTCCTATGCCGTCGGCACCGGCCTGTTCATCGTGCTGGGTTTTGCCGCGCTGGTGTATCTGGCGACCCAGACCACGTCTGTCGCCAACACCCAACACGGCGCCAGCTATATCGTCGACACCCACTTCGCCAACATCGGCCAGCTCAAAGAGCGCGCGCCGGTGAAGATTGCTGGCGTGCGCGTTGGCCAGGTGCAGTCGATCACGCTGGCGCCCGGCGCCGAAGTGGCCGACGTGAAGCTGGCGATTGATAAAAATTACGACAAGATTCCGCTCGATTCGGTCGCCACCATCTTCACCAGCGGCCTGCTGGGCGATCAGTACGTCGGCATCGTCTACGGCACGTCCAAGAAGACGGTCGCCGAGGGCGGCACGCTGGCGCTGACCAAGCCGGCCGAGCAGCTGGAGGACATGCTGGGCAAGTTCTTCGGTGCCGGCGGCATGGCAGACAATCTCGGCGGTACCTACACGGTCACGGCGACCTTCTCGAACGTCGGTACGCTGTCGGCCGGTGCGCCGGTGAAGATGGCTGGCGTGCCCATCGGCAGCGTGCAGTCGGTGGTGGCTGATCCGGTCAAGCTCGATGCCAAGGTCACGTTGGCGATCGACAAGCGTTACAACCAGATTCCCGACGATTCCTCGGCGGCCGTGTTCACTAGCGGCTTGATTGGCTCGCAGTTCGTCGCCATCCAGCCGGGTGGTTCACCCGATGCACTCAAGAACGGTGATGAGATGGTGCTGACACAGTCGGCCATGCAGCTGGAGGATTTAATCGGCAAATTCCTGGTCAATGGTTCTTCGTCCACCGACAAGAAAGACGCCGGCAACGGCAAACCCGGCGACAAGTCGTCGGATACACCTTCCCCCACTACCCCCGCCGGCAAGCAGTAAGCCGGTCATTGTCCAAGGAGTTTTCCATGTTGCGCAGACTGGCTCTCGCCACCGCTATTGCTATGGGCACCCTCGTTGCCAGCCCGTCGTTTGCTCAGGACCCGGCGCCGGCCGCCGCGTCCGCGACGCAGACGCCTGAGCAGATCATTCAATCCATTGCCGACCAACTGGCGACCGCCATCGACGGTCATCGCGACGAGTTGAAGCAGAATCAGGACAAGCTGATCAGCATCATCGATGAAGTGCTGCTGCCGCACTTCGACATCGACTACGCGTCGATCCTGGTACTGGGACAGCACGCCCGCGAAGCGACGCCCGCCCAGCGTGAGCGTTTCGCCAAGGCGTTCTACAACTCGATCACCCACCGCTATGCCGAGGGTCTACTCGACTACACGCGCGGACGCGTCAAGGTGCTGCCGTTCAGTGGTGACCTCAATGACAAGCGCACCGTGGTTCGCACCCAGGTGGTGATGGACGACGGCAAGCTGGTCTCGATCGATTACGCATTCCGCAAGAGCCGTTCCGGCGACTGGAAGGCCTACGACGTGATCATCGAGGGCATTTCCTACGTCACCAACTATCGCAATCAGGTCGACGCGGAAATCCGCAAGAACGGCATCGATGGGCTGATCACCAATCTCGAAACCAAGGGCGGCCAGGCGCTGGACTCGATGGCAAAGGATGCCAAGGGCGGCCAGTGACTGTCGTCGCCGACCGCGGGTTTGAGCTGACGACCAAGACGCCGGGTGTACTCGGCGTCTTGGGTCTGCTCAATTTCAATACGGCGGCGGCGGCCACCGAGGCCATTGAGGCGGCCTTGGCGGATGGCTCCATCGCCCAACTCGATCTGTCCGGCGTGTCGCATGCCGACAGCGCTGGTCTGTCCTGCCTGGTAACCGTGATGGCGAAGGCGGCAAGCAAAGGGCGGCAGCTGAAAATCGTGCATATGCCTCGCGGGCTGCAGGCGCTGGCGAAAGTCTCTGAGGTCGATCACCTGATCGGATAACGTGGCAGGCGGTAGATACAAAAAAGGGGCTGCGGCCCCTTTTTTGTGTGCGTCGCATTCGGATATCCGAACTACTGGCTACCCTTGTTGGTCTGCCCGGGATGACTGTTCTCCCACTTGTGCTGCTGGTCAAGCAATTCGTCAGGATCGAAATTCTTGTCGTCCAGACCCTGCATGTGCTGGATCGCGCTATCCGGCGGGTTGCCGTCGTAAATGTCGTAAAGCCGCTGCTGGCGGTACGCGTCGCGAAGAAACACGTACGGGTCGTAGGCCGAGTTGAGGAAGCTCTCCGCATCAATGGCGCGAGCGCGCAAGTTGACCAGATAGATTACCTGCGGCAGGTACTGCAAGCCGTGGTAGTGATAATTCGACGAGAAGTAGCTCAGCGGATCGAGGAAATAGCTGTCTACCGGGATGCGCCAGATGTCGCGACCCGTGCTGGGACCGAACAGCGGCAGCATCAGGTAATCGCCTTCCGGAAAGCCCCAGCGCGCCAGCGTGATGCCGAAGTCGCTGTTATCGAGCGGAATGCCAAACTGGCTGGCCGGATCGAAGAAACCTACGAAACCGATCGTCAGGTTGACCACAAACCGTCCGGTGCTCTGGGCCGCCTGCTTGGGACGAGCCTGCAGCAGATCATTGACGACCGTGATCGGCATGCGGATATTGGTAAAGAAATTCGTCACGCCCTTGCGCACCGGCGCACTGGTCACGTCACGGTAACCGACCGCCACGGGGCGGATGATCGCCTTGTCCAGCGAGTCATTGAATTTGTACACCTTGCGGTTGTACTTCTCCAAAGGATCATCGGTTCGCGGGGGCGCAATAGTGGCGCAGCCGGCCAGCAGCACGATCGCAAGCAGCAACAACCAGCGACTCAGGGAGAGGGATCGGGGCATGGAAGGCATCGTTGCGGGAGATTCGTGGGCGAGGAGGGCAAGCATAATTGTACTGACTAGTTTTATATCTTGCACGGCTTTCAGTGTGCTTTCAGGCTGATAAAGCCTGTGTGTAGGCAGCCGGCCATCATACGCGCACGCCGCATTGCCAGCAAAGCGGCCGCTCGATACACTACTCGGCCGCATAAGTCATTTATTTTTTGAGGATTTCGCATGGCACGTATCACCGTTGAAGACTGCCTCGAGGTGGTCAACAACCGTTTCGAGCTGGTGCTTATGGCTACCAAGCGCGCGCGCCAGCTGGAAAAGGGCGCCGAGCCTGCGGTCAATCCCGAGCAGGACAAGCCGACCGTGCTTGCCCTGCGTGAGATCGCCGAGCGCCGCATCGACCAGACCATGATCGACCAGATCGACGCGGCCGAGCGTGAGCGCGCCGAGCGTGAGGCGCTGGAGTGGGCTGCAGCTGAGGTCGACGACGATCTGTCCAAAGGCGGCGACGACTGATGGACGCCGGCTGTCGACAGCGTTCCTTCCGCACCTCATTGTCTAGTGCGTTGGAACGCGTGCGCGCAGCCATCCGCGTTTTATCCTTTGTAAGCATTACTCGTGGTGTCGAGGTAGGCGCCTGAGCGGGCGCCGACTTTCATGACGGCGGCCACGCACCCCGGTTCGGTCGATTTGTCGGTATTGCCGCCCTACGTGCTGGCATTGAAAGAGCGGGTCGCGTACCTGTCCGAGACGCAGGTCGCCAAGGTCATCCGGGCCTTCGAGGTCGGGGCCGAGGCGCACGCCGGGCAGGAACGCAAAAGCGGCGAGCCGTACATCACCCACCCGGTAGCGGTGGCCGGCATCCTGGCCGAACTCGGGCTGGATGCCGAAACCATCATCGCGGCCATCCTGCATGACACGCTGGAAGACACTACGCTGAGTCGCGAAGCCCTGTCCGGCGAGTTCGGCGAGGTGGTAGCTGAGCTGGTCGACGGCGTAACCAAGCTGGACAAGATGCAGTTCGGGTCGCGCCAAGAGGCCGACGCTGAGAGTTTTCGTAAGATGCTGCTGGCGATGGCGCGCGACCTGCGCGTGATCCTCATCAAGTTGGCCGACCGGCTGCACAACATGCGCACGCTGGGCGCCAAGGATCCCGCTTCACGCCGCCGCATTGCCCGCGAAACGCTGGAAATCTACGCGCCCATCGCCCAGCGCCTGGGCATGAACAAGTTTAAGGCCGAGCTGCAGGATTTGGGCTTTCGCGCGCTCTATCCCGATCGGTACCGCGTCATCAGCGAGCGTATCCGCGCCGCGATCGGCAATCGCCGCGAGGCGATGGGCAAGATCGAAACGGCGCTGGCGAGCCGCCTCAGCGCCGAGCATATGCAGAGCGACGTGGTCGGTCGGATCAAGTCGCCGTGGAGCATCTATTCGAAAATGCACGAGGAGCACAAGAGTTTCGCCCAGCTGATGGACGTTTACGGCTTTCGCGTCATCGTCGACAGCGCGATGAGCTGCTACATGGCGCTCGGCGCGGTGCACGCCTTGTACAAACCGGTCGATCGACGCTTCAAGGATTTCATCGCGATTCCCAAGGCCAACGGCTATCAGTCGCTGCATACGGTGCTGTTGGGACCGTTCGGTGCGCCGATTGAGGTGCAGATTCGCACTGCCGAAATGGATTCTGTCGCCGAGCGCGGCGTGGCCGCACACTGGGCGTACAAAACCGACAGCGGCCCAGCGAACAGCGCACAGGCGCGTGCGCGCGAATGGCTTTCGTCCTTGGCCGACAGTTCGGCCAATACGTCGTCCTCGGCGGAATTCATCGAGGCGGTGAAGATCGACCTGTTCCCGGACGAGGTTTATCTGTTCACTCCGCGCGGTGACATTCTTTCGCTGCCGCGTAACGCGACCGCACTGGATTTCGCCTACGCCGTGCATACCGATGTTGGCGATCACGCGGTAGCCGCACGCGTGGACAAAAAGCTGTTGCCCTTGCGCACACGCCTGGCCTCGGGCCAGCTGGTTGAAATCATCACCGCGCCGTCGGCCATGCCCAATCCGGCGTGGCTGGAATCGGTGGTCACCGGCAAGGCCCGCACCGCCATTCGGCAGTATCTGAAAAACCTGCAGCATGAGGACGCGGTGGACTTCGGTCACCGCATGCTCGATCGCGCGCTCGACGCGCAGGGCAGCAGCCTGGACGGCGTGCCGACAGCGGTACTGGAACGGTTTCTCGAAGCCTCCAAGTTCAGCCGTCTGGAAGAGCTGTTGTCCGACATCGCCCTGGGCAATCGCATGCCCGACGTGGTCGCCACCCAGCTGTTGGCTTCGCGCGGCAAGCGCGTCGACGGCACCCCGCACACGTCGCAGAATGCACACGAAAAAATTCGCATTACCGGCGCCGAACGCGGCGTGCTGAGTTTTGCCAACTGCTGTCATCCGCTGCCCGGCGACGACATCGTGGGTTATCTGTCCTCCGGCAAGGGCATCGTCGTGCACCGCGAGGAATGCCCGAACGTGATCGAGCTGCGCAAGTCGCCGGAGCGCTGTGTGCCGATCGAATGGGACCGCGACGTGCAGGGCGATTTCCGCGCGCAGTTGCGTATCGAAGTCATCAACCGTCCCGGCGTGCTGGCCACGGTGGCGGCCGCCATCGCGGCGGCGGATTCGAATATCGACAACGTCGAATACGTCGAGCGCGATGCCGCCGCCGCAACGCTGCTGTTTTCCATGGAAGTGAAGAGCCGCAAGCACCTGGCGGAGGTGATTCGTCGCGTGCGGCGCACCGGCGTGATCAGCGGTGCGCATCGCTATCCGTTGTAGGACGTAGAGCACGCTCTCATTGCGATCTCCAGAAGCGGCTTGCC
>CAIKJM010000082.1 GCA_903827735.1 uncultured Rhodanobacter sp.
CGGCCATCTGCGCCGAACGTATCGAATACTCGACGGTGAACACCACGTCGTCCGGCACTTCGCAGAACTGTCCGATCAGCGCAAGGTTGCCGTAATGCGCGGGCACCACGGTGGGTCGATCGTCTTCGCCGCGCGGCATGAACTGACTGGTGATGAAAGGCATCAGGCACGGGATGCAGATGGTCTTGGCTAGGATGGCTTCGGCCTGCGCGTCAAAGCGCAGATGCCCGAGCAGTTCGGTCATCAGTTCCTGCCCGCTGCAGGCGGTCATCGGCTTGTCGACGAAGTTGCCGGGCTTGTCGACATAGAGCCCATAGCCCCAGAACACGCTGACCGTATCAGGCTGGCCGATGAAGTGCGGTTGAAACGGCACCACAATCGACATCAGCCAGTTCGATTCGGGGAAGGTGATCAGGCCGCCCTCGCCCGGCACGTTGCCGGTGCTGTCGCGCAGCAAGCGCAAAAAAAGCGGATCACTCAGCGTGGTGGTGAACGACAGCCACTTGGACGCATCAATGTCGCCATCGAACGCATGCGGGTTGCCAAACTCCGGCCGCCCGCGCGCCAGCTTTTCCCACAGCGCCCACGCGCCGTGGCTGTCCTTGCCCTGCAGTTCTGGCGCGTGCTGCATATCGCCCAGGCTGGAGCCTTCGGTCATCGAGCCCAGCGTCACCAGCACATAATCGTGCTCCCGCACGATCACCTCGCCCTTGATTGGCGCACCGTCGTCGCCCCTGCGCTCGTAAGCCAAGGACTCGACGGTTTTCCTACCGCTGTCTTCGCGGATGCCAAGATCAGTGATACGCGTAGCGAACTGAAACACCACGCCGCGCTCCTCCAGCCACTTCTGCAGCGGCCGCACCATCGAGTCGTATTGGTTATAAACCGTGCGCAGAATACCGTTGAGGCGGTTGAAACCCGACACCATGTGCGTGAAGCGCAACAGGTAGCGCCGAAATTCCGCAGCGCTGTGCCACGGCTGAAATGCGAACGTGGTGCACCACATCAGCCAGAACGAGGTGGTGAAAAACGTCGGCGAAAACTGGTCGGCAATCGTACTTCGACCGAGCACGCTCTCCGACTCGAACACCAGCCGCTCGATCGTCAGGATGTCGCTCTCGGGCAGGTCGAAGGCCGGCGCGGTCTGGCGATTGCCGTGCAGCGAAAGGCGCGACTTCGACGAGGTCGGCATGCGCTCATTCCACGCCAGCGTTTCGGCCGTGACCGTGGTTTTTCCATCCAGCGTCGGGATCGAAGCGAACAGGTCGAAGGTGCAGAGATACTTGCTCTCGAACATCCTTCCGCCGCGCAGCGAGTAGCCACGCTCGGGCGAGCCGCCGCCATCCAGGCTGCCGCCGAGCCGATCCAGTGATTCGAAAATGGTGATGTGCTGACCCAGCACGTCGGCATCGCGAATCATGAAAACCGCCGCTGCCAAGGCGGCGATGCCTCCACCGACGAGGTAGACCTTGGCGTCCGCTTTTTGCTGAGGGGAAAGATCGGCGTCGTATTTTTTATAAGCCATGGCGATTCTCTGAAGGGCGGCCAGAAGGCCTGCGCGTGACTGGCGATGAGTTGGCGTGTCGAACCACCGATGGTCCAGATTAGGCGCGATAGCTACATCGGAAAAAGCCTCGGAAACTACCTAGACAATCAGATTTCATAGGCAACCAGGCGCTAGTCAGCCCAGTAGCCGGTCTTTTTGTAGTGCTTGAAAATACCTTCCTCGTGCTCGCGATCGAGCAGCCGAGCCGGGTCGTATACGGGCGAGGCCTTGACCGCCTGACGCGTCAAACCGACCGTCACCGCGTCGTCGAGCCAGCTCACCTTGGTGATCCAGCGCACCGCAATGAGCACGTCGTGCCCCAGCCACCATTCGCTGGTGCTGACGACCAGATAGCGGATCGCCCAGGTGCCCTCCTCCATCACAAAACCTTTGACATGGCCAAGGTCGCCGTCGCTCGCTTCGATGTGATAACCGACAACGGCTTCGCAACTGCGTAAATGGATATCGTCCCCAGGCTCGAAGCCTGCCTCGCCCATCGACTGGGTGCGCTCGAGCGCGTTTTGGCCGTCCGACTCGGCCATGCCGTGTTCGCTGACATTCAATAGCAAACTGGGGAAGGAGCCCTCGCCCCACAATCCGCCGCGGCTCCAGTAGTACGGATAGCCGTAAAAGCCCAGGTACCCTCTTTCGTGCTGGCGGGACACAGGCTGGTTGGTGTCGATGTCCGGGCTGTCCTTGACCTGCTGTCGCGTGATGGACACCGACAGCGAGCGATCCAGCCGGTTCAGATGGGTCACCGACATTGGCGATATCAGCACCTTGCGATTGGCAAACCAGCCGCCGGTATCAACCACCAGATAGCGCACCACCCACGACTCGTCGTCGAAATACACGCCGCGCACATGGCCGACCACGCCGTCGGTGGCGTGAATCGCATAGCGCTCGAGTTCTTTTACCGTGTGCAACATGGCATGCATTCCTTGAGAGCCGGGCGGCTCAAAGCTGGTTGGTCCAATAGCCGCTGCGGTCGTAGTGCTTGTACAGGCCCACTTCCTGCTCACGATCGAGTTCGGCGGTGGATTCGAAGTGCGGCGAGTCCTTGACCGCGGCGCGTGACAGCGCGACGGTCACCGTGCTTTCGAACCAGTTCACGCTGCTGATCCAGTCCGGCACGATGAGTACCTTGTGGCCGCTCCACCAGTGGCTGGTCTCCACGATCAGATAGCGGATCGCCCAGGTGTCCTCGTCGACGACGAAGCCCGTGACGTGACCAATCAAGCCGTCGGTCGCCTGGATCTCGTGGCCGACCACGGATCTGCAGCTGCGCAAATGCGGGTCGTCGTGCCTGGGCGATGCCTGCTCGCCCTTATGCGGAACGTGGCCGCGATTCGCGCGGTCGTCACACAGTTCCCGTTCCCGCTCCCGCTCCGGCTCCGACAGTTTGATCTGCTGCTGCTCGTAAGCCGCTTCGCCTTCGCGCGAGTCGATGTCAGACAGCATCAGGCTGGGAAAGGCACCTTCGCCCCACAGGCCGCCGCCGCCCCAGTAATAAGGGTAGCCGTAGTAGTTGAGATAGCGCACTTCGTGCTGGCGCGATACCGGCATGTCGGTATCGATGTCAGGACTGTTCTTCACCTGTTCGCGGGTAAGAAGCACCGTCACGACTTTGCGACCCGCTTCGACATGCCCGATGGAGATCGGTGAAATCAGTACCTTTCGATCGGTCAGCCAACTGCCGGTCTCGACTACCAGATAACGCACTACCCAGGATTCGTCATCAAAGAAAAAATCTCTTGCGTGACCGATCGAACCGTCGCTGGCCTGGATGTCGTATTTTTCCAACTCTTCGATATTGCGCAGCATGGGAGAGTCTCCTCAAGAGGGTGGTAGGCGAATGCTCGCTGCGTGATGGCGTGTGGTTACAGGCCGCGCCGTCGAGCGTCAGGCGCACCGTGCCTGCTTGATGATTTGCGCGATGCGAGGTTCACCTTAGGCCATAGCAATTGGCCCGGGCAGCGTCGGAAACTACCTAGAGGCGTGATCAAGCTGCGGCCAGTACGCCGACAAAGGGCGCACGTTCGCTGCGCCAACCGATGGCGCAGGGCGCCGATTCGACGGGTTGTCAGCGAGGATGAATTCCGCACAAGAGGGGCGACTCACCGGCGCTGCGCCGCCGGTGAGTCGATAATGCTTGGTGCCAGATACGAAACCTTCTTCCGGCTCAGGCGCCGCTGACGCGAACCACCACCTTGCCGAAATTCTTTCCGGTCAGCAGACCGATCAACGCCTGCGGCGCACGCTCCAGCCCATCGACGATCTCTTCGCGATATTTGACCTTGCCCTGCGCGACCCACTCGCTCATGTCGCGCTGAAAGCTCGCGAAGCCGCTCGCATAATGGTCGGAAATAATGAACCCCTCGACATGCAGGCGCCGAGCGAGAATCTGCATCATCATCTGCGGCACGCGGTTGGGTCCCGGCGGGAGTTCGGTGGCGCTGTAAGAGGCGATCAAGCCACACACCGGCATGCGTGCGCCGATATTGAGCAAGGGAAGCACTGCATCGAAGACCTCCCCGCCGACGTTTTCGAAATAGACGTCGATCCCGCCATGGCAGGCCTTGCCCAACTGCGCGGCAAAGTCCGTGCCGCGGTGATCAATGCACTCATCGAAGCCCAGAGTATCCACCACGTAGCGGCATTTCTCGGCACCGCCGGCGATACCGATCGCGCGCGCGCCCTTCAGCTTGGCGATCTGCCCCACCACCGAACCTACTGCGCCGCTGGCCGACGCCACCACGACGGTTTCACCCGCTTTTGGCTGACCGATATTCAGCAACCCGTGATACGCGGTAAAGCCCGGCATACCCAGCACACTCAGCGCGAGCGATGGATGATCGATGCGCGCATCGAGCGGGCTCACGTCATTACCGTCCGACAGCGCATAGTCCTGCCAGCCGCTGAAACCCGTGACCAGGTCGCCAATCTTCAGCGACGGATGGTCCGACGCTTCCACTCGACTTACCGTGCCGCCGACCATGACTTCGCCAAGCCCGACCGACGGCGCATAGGACGGCCCTTCGCTCATGCGACCGCGCATATACGGATCCAGCGACAGATACATCGTGCGCAGCAGGACCTGGCCAGCTGTTGGCTGCGGAACATCGTTCGTCTCAAGACGAAAATCATTTGGCGTGGGTGCACCTACTGGCCGTGCGTTCAACAAGATCTGGCGATTTTTCAGCTTTGACATGATCGTCTCTTTCGGTGGGTGGGGTGACACTTGCTGCGTCTACGCGTTAAGCGAGGTCGACGTGTGAGCGCGGCACGCTGCAGCAATGGGGATTCATCGCAGCACACTGACCATGATCTTCGCCATGTCAACGCCGCGCGGCGTCTTACTTAACGCCGCCATGATCTAAACCACATGGCCGAACAGCGTGCCCACGCAGGTCGTGAGCCCCATCGCCAGCGCGCCCCAGAACGTGACCCGCAGCGCGCCAGACAACACCTGTGCGCCACCAGCACGTGCGGCCCACCCGCCGAGCAGAAACAAAAACGTAAGCGACGTGATTCCTATGGCGGGAAGCAGATAGTTCGTTGTCACCATCAGCGTCACCACGATCGGCAACGAAGCGCCGATGGCAAAGCTGCTCGCGGACGCCAGCGCGGCCTGGTTGGGATGCGCGCGCCGCGCCGGTGACACCAACAGCTCCTGCCGGGCCAGTGCGCCCACGGCGCCATTGGCCATCAGTCCATCGGCCACTTCGCCAGCCAGCACGGCGTTCAAACCCAGGCTGAGATAGCTGGTCACGAGCGCGTCGTGTGCGCCTTTTGTGTTGGCTTTGAGGTGGGCGTGGCGACGCGCTATTTCGGCGGATTCGTAATCGGCCAGCGCGTGGACGGAGACGTATTCACTGGCGGCCATCGACATCGCGCCGGCCACCAGCCCGGATACGCCGGTGATCAAAATGCTGAGATGGGTGGCGTGCGCCGCGGTAACGCCGAGCACCAGGCTGGCGGTCGACACCAGGCCATCGTCGGCACCCAACACGGCCGCCGGCAGCCAGCCCAGCGGCTTCTTTTTATGTGCCTCGGTGCCATGCGTGGCGCGCGGCGTCGACAAGACGCCTCAGCGGACCGCTCGTGCGGTGGAAAAAAAGCAGCGCGGCAGCATCTCCACGATGTCATCGGCGATATTGGCTGGCGCTGCCGACAGGCACGCGCGTCCATTCTGCGGGGCGCCGGCCCGCTGGCGCCAGTCGATTTCGCCGCTGACCATCAACAGCCCGTCATCCATGCTTACCGAGATGCTCGCAGGTTCTGTCACCGCAGCAGATCGCTCACGCGCGTCGGAACTGGCGATGACGCGTCGCGCGGCCAGCAGCAGGCGCTCATTGCGCTGCAGGTCCAGACGCACGTTCGTGCGATCGACCACTTGGACCACACCGTCGATCTCAGCCACCGCCGCTGCAACAGCAAGCTTGTCGGTGAAGCTGTCGACCTCGCCGCTCAACGTCACCTCGTCGGCGATAACGGAGACAACGATATTCGCCCCAAGTTGACTGCCCATGTGGCGAAGCTCGGCGAGGATAGCCCGCTGCAGTTGATGATCGTGCGTCATGAGTCGATCCAGATAACAAGAAAAAAGAGAGCCGGCAGATACCTGTCGGAGCTGCTGAAGACTTCGTGCCGAGGGATGTGGCGCGAAGAGGGTTAGCGGACTCTCCAAGCCTGCAAGGTATGCGAGGCGAAAGCGGTGCAACAGCGTCGGAAACTACTCATGCGCGCAGGATGCACGTCGCGCATGACGATCTGACGTGGAACGAGGCAATTGTTATCACGCAATGCACATGACGCCTCGCCAGGCGGAGTAGAGTCGAGACAGGCGTTCCTTCCGGAATGCATCTCTGGAAAATTTATTATGCCGGCGAGCCGTCCACTGAAGACGGGAACGGGCCGGCCTAAAGCCGCCTCGCCCCCCGAGCTGATCACCTCCAACCAACGTGCGCCGGCCCGATTCCTGGTCGTTGGCATCGGCGCCTCGGCAGGCGGATTGGACGCGTGCCGGCAGCTGCTGCGCGCGCTGCCGGCCGATAGCGGCATAGCTTTCGTGCTGGTCCAGCATCTGGACCCCTCGCACGAAAGCATGATGGTCGATCTTCTGGCCAGTCATACCGCCATGACCGTGCACCAGGCCGCAACCGGCATGCGCGTCGAACCCGATCATCTCTACGTCATTCCGCCGGGCACCTATCTCGCCGTCGAGGAAGGAGCGCTGCAGCTGTCGCAGCCGCCGGTAAGACACGGCGCGCGCTTGCCGTTCGATTTTCTACTGCAATCGATGGCCGAAGCCTACGGCCCGCGCGCGGTTTGTATCACCTTGTCCGGCACAGGCGCGGACGGCAGCACCGGTCTACGTGCGATAAAGCGCAACGGCGGCATGGTGATTGTGCAGGATCCCAAGGAGGCTACCTACGACGGTATGCCGCGCAATGCCGTGCTCACCGGCTTGGTCGACAGCGTGCTGGCCATCGACAAAATGCCTGAAGCGCTGGCGCATTACGCCAGGGCGCTGCCGGAAAAAGCCGGCGATCCGCACGTGCCAATTTCCGCCAGCAAGGGCAACGGCTTGGCGGCCATCATCGAACTGCTGCGAGAAAAAACCACGCACGACTTTCGGCTGTACAAGAAAGGCACCCTGCAGCGTCGTATTGAACGGCGCATGCTGATCGCCAAGGACGAACCAGGCAACATGAAGCAATATCTGGAGGTGCTGCGCAAGGACGACAACGAAACCGAGCTGCTAGCCAAAGATTTGCTAATCAACGTGACGCGCTTCTTTCGCGATACCGACGTTTTCAACGCGCTGGCTGCCAAAACCATTCCGGAGATGATCAAGGCACACCATTCCGATCAGCCGCTGCGCGTGTGGGTTCCCGGTTGCAGCACCGGTGAGGAGACCTATTCGCTAGCCATGCTTTTTCGCGAAGCCATCAGCGCGGCCAAAAGCCCGATCAAGCTGCAGGTATTCGCTTCAGACGTCGATTCAGACGCAGTCACCGGCGCGCGCGAGGGACTTTACCCGACAACGATTACCGCCGAAGTGTCGGCCGATCGGCTCAGCCGGTTCTTTTCCAAAGACGAACACGGCTATCGAGTACTGCCCGAACTGCGCGCGAACGTGGTGTTTACCGTACAGGACGTGCTCAGCGACCCGCCGTTCTCGCGCATGGATATGATCTCCTGCCGCAACCTGCTGATCTATCTCGATACGGATGCCCAGGCCAAAGTGATTTCGCTGTTCCATTTCGCCCTGCGAGCGAACGGCGTGCTGCTGTTGGGCAGCTCGGAAACGGCTGGCCACGTGGAGGGCCGCTTCGAAATCATATCGAAGCCCGAGCGGCTGTATCGCCGGATTGGCCAAAGTCGCGCAGGAGAGCTGAATTTCCTGTTGGGTGCGAATGACGACGCGCCATCGAGACCACGTCCTGGCCAGAGCCAGAGCATGCTGCGGCAGGCAGCGCTGGCGGAGCTTTGCCGCCGCACGGTGATGGAGACGTTCGCGCCGGCGGCGGTGTTAATCAATCTAAAGCACGAGTGCGTCTACCATCTTGGGCCGACCGATCGCTACTTGCAGGTACCCGCAGGGCATCCCAGTCACGATCTACTTGCCATGGCATCGGCAGGGCTACGCACTAAACTTCGCTCGGCCATTCAGACGGCTATCCAGACTCCTGGTCGCACGGTTGTCAACCATTGCCGCACGGGCCACGGGGCGACTGCTAGAACGTTCGGCATCGACGTGCAAAAAGTATTGAATGCGGGCGAAGCATTTTTACTGGTCAGTTTCGTCGATGAGCCGAACGCTGGCGCCGTTGCACTGGCGCCGGTAGCGAAAGGCGACATGTCGCGCATTACTCAGCTCGAGCAGGAGCTCGAAGCCACGCGCAACGAGCTGCAGGGCGCGATTCAAGACCTGGAAGTCTCTGGCGAAGAGCAAAGGGCCATCAACGAAGAAGCGCTCTCGGTGAATGAAGAGTGCCAGTCCACCAACGAAGAGCTGCTCACATCGAAGGAAGAATTGCAGTCGCTCAATGAAGAACTCACCGCCCTGAACGGGCAGCTTCAGGAAACCCTAGAGCAGCAGCGCACGACGTCCAACGATCTGCAGAACGTTCTCTACAGCACCGACGTGGCGACCATCTTTCTCGACACCGATCTGAATATCCGCTTCTACACGCCCACCACCAAGTCGCTTTTCAACGTGATTCCCGGCGATATCGGACGACCGTTGGCCGATCTGAATTCCCTGGCCACCGATGACGAGCTGCTCGCCGACGCGCGCACCGTGCTGCGCAAGCTGCTGCCGCTGGAACGCGAGATCGAGTCGCGTCAGGGCGTGTGCTATGTGCGGCGCATCCTGCCTTACCGCACGCATGACAACAGCGTCGAAGGCGTGGTGATCACGTTCACTGACGTGAGCGATCAAAAGCATACGGCGCACGCGCTGGAGGCCGCCAAGCAGCAGGCTGAAACTGCCACGGCGGCCAAATCACGTTTTCTCGCCGCGGCCAGCCACGATCTGCGGCAGCCGCTGCAGACGTTGAAACTGCTGCAGGGTTTGCTATTGGAAACCGTAGACGGCGCGCAGCCGCGCAAGCTCACCTTGCGCATCGGCGAAACCGTTGGCGCGATGTCCGGCATGCTCAATGCGCTGCTCGATATCAACCAGATCGAAACCGGCGAAGTGCAGGCACACCCGCTGAGCTTTCGTATCTCGGATCTGCTGGATCGGCTGCGCGATGAATTCAACTATCACGCCAGTGCGCAGGGCCTGACGCTGCGGATGATCCCGTGTCATTTGATGGTTCAAAGCGACGGGCGGCTGCTGGAACAAATGATTCGCAACCTGCTGTCTAACGCGTTGAAGTACACCAAACAGGGCCGCATCGTGCTCGGCTGCCGCCGTCACAACGGCTGGCTCAGCATCCAGGTCTGGGACACGGGCTCAGGCATCCCCGAAGAGCAGCTGCAGGCAATCTTCGAAGAGTTTCACCAGCTCGAAAACCCCGCGCGCGAGCGCAGCCGCGGACAAGGCCTTGGGCTATCCATCGTGCATCGTCTCGGCGAGTTGCTCGGACACCAGGTCCGCGTGCAGTCCACTCCGGGCAAAGGCTCGATGTTCTCCATCGACGTCGCACTGGCGCCTCTGGAAAATGCCGGCATGAGCGACTTGCAAAAAGGTATCGATGCCTCGGGCAATGCCGATGAAACCCCCCACCTGGGCATGATTCTGTTGGTCGAGGATGAGCCTGACCTGCGCGAGCTGCTGGCGTCCGCTCTGAAGGACCAAGGCCACCAGATTGCAGCGGTGGTGGATGGCGTGGCGGCGCTGAATTGGATTGCGCACGGTGGCGTACAGCCGGACCTCATACTCACCGATCACAACCTTCCCCGCGGCATTACCGGTCTGCAGCTGGTGGTGATGCTTCGCGAAAAGCTCGGCCGCGACATACCGGCCATCGTGCTCACCGGCGATATCTCTACGCAAACCTCACGCAACGTGGCGCTCGAAAACTGCACCCAGCTCAACAAACCAGCCAAGCTAAAAGAAGTCACTTATGTGATTCAGCGCCTGCTGGCGCAAGCTGCACTGGCTTACGCCACAAAACCTCCGCTGCCAGACTCTGTACCATCGTCAGGCACCGGCAAAAACAAAGCCGCGTCGCCGATCATCTTTGTCGTGGACGATGACAACATGCTGCGCGATACGATCCGCATGGTGCTGGAAGCCGCCGGGCGCGAGGTTAACGACTTTCCCTCGTGCGAGGCGTTTCTCGACGCCTATGTACCGGGACGAGAGTCTTGTCTGCTGGTAGACGCCAACCTGCCCGGCATGAAGGGGCTGGATCTGCTGAAAAAGCTGCGCACTCTTGGCGACTGCATGCCAACCATCATGATCACTGGCAGCAATGACATCGCCATCGCCGTGGAGGCCATGAAAGCCGGCGCCACCGATTTCATCGAGAAACCTTTCGAGCGCACCGATATGCTCGACAGCGTAGCCCGCGCGTTGGAGCATTCGCGCGACGCCAACAAGCTCAAGGCATGGAAGCAGGAAGCCAGCGATCAGATTGCCGATCTCACGCCGCGCCAGCATCAGATCATGGACATGGTGCTGGCCGGCCA
>CAIKJM010000083.1 GCA_903827735.1 uncultured Rhodanobacter sp.
CTGAACATGAAAATCCCTTGCGGCAGTGGAAGTACCTTCACGACTGCGCTAAGCCTGTCCTCATCAGCTTCCGCCGATGCACCCTCTCTTTGATCCGTCATCACTTCCCTTGCCTAGTTATGCTTGCCGATAACGATTTCGGTCAAGCTGTCTGTTGACGCTTCGATGAAATAACTCAGGGCCACTGCTGTCACTGACGAGGCGGTGCTATCAGTGTCCCGGTTGCGCCGAGAAAGAACTCATTCAAGGCTTTCGGGGATGTTTCTAGAGACAGCAGGTTTCCCAGTCCTGCTACCCGCAATCGATCGGCAATACTCCCCAGGTCAAAAGCGACCACTGGCAGGCCCGCATTTATGACTTCTGTAAGTGTATAGCACCAAGTTTCCGGGCACACCGACGCCAGGAACACGAGGTCCGGGTTCTCACGTTTAAGCAAGTCCTGGGCCTCGCCTTCTTCAAAACGTCCTGTAATTTCAACTTTACCCGTCTTCATGAGCCGCGCGTCGTCGTGGGTGTAGCCGATAATCGTGAATTCGATCGGCAACTTGCGTGCCGCGGCGTCACGCGCACAGGCGAGCAGCACGTCATAGCCTTTGTGTCTGCCGATGGCACCGATCGTTGCGACTCTCGTTCGCTTGCGCACTGCCCGCGGTGCCAAGGTCGGCTGCGCCTGATCGTCAAAGGTCCACTCGTTGAGCGCGCTATCTCGAGCAATCAGCCCCGTCATCACCGGTTGGGAGGGTTGGATCTCGATGTTCAACGTTGGGAAGTAACGCTGCAGCCTCCGCGCAACGTCTCCGGTGGGCGCGATCACGCGACGGGCTTTCGCCATCCAGCGGGCGCTGCGCGCGCGTAGTCCGCGAACGCTGATGGACTCATCCAAGGCCGAGCCGTTTTTCTTGATGCACGTTTCACAAACGGAAATCGCCGGCTCGCCGCAGTATCGGCCGCTGCCATCGATCATCGTGATGCGCGGACATACCCAGAGATAGTCGTGCACGAAGATATCGAATGGTGCCGGCAACTGACGCACGCAATCGAGCACTTTGGGTTCGAGTTCGAGAAAGTGATGAATCTCGATGTGCGTAAATACGAGCTGGTGGAGCAAGTGCGTCAGCGCGCCGATATCTTGTTTGCCGAAGCTCAGATGCTGCAGCGGCAAGCTCATGCTGGCGAGCAGCGTGCGAGTGGAATCCTCATACAGCGGACCGAGTGCTAAAGGCACAAACCCTTGAGCCTGCAGTTTGCGCGCGCGTTCGATCACGTAGCGATCCACGCCGCCGCCACCCGCGAGCGTTACCAACAACACGAGTGGACGATCGACTTCGAGCAGACGCTCGATATCGAGCGCGCGCCGCAGCGGACCGATCGGATCCGCTTCGATAAATTGCTTGACCAAGCGGTCGTAGCCGGGATGCCGCAGATTGATCAGTCGGCCCGCTCGCGCCAGCAGGGCGGCGCGGCGCGTGCCGAATGAACGTCCGCCTGAGTGGTAGACGTAAGTGTCGGCACCCAACACGTGCCGCCAACCGAGTGCGCGTGCGCGCATGCAGAAGTCACTTTCCTCGCCATAGCCTTTGCCGAACAGCGCTTCGTTGAGCGGTCCCGTTTCGCGTAGACAGTCATTCCGGATATACAGGAAGAAGCC
>CAIKJM010000084.1 GCA_903827735.1 uncultured Rhodanobacter sp.
CTGGCGGGAGCCGCTGATGTCCTCTGACACGCAACGTCACGCCGCACCGCGCAGATCGTCAAAAGCGGCAAGGATGAGCCCACCGCTACGCCACCTACGCCACGGGCGATGACGTTTGCACGCGCTATCGCTCGTCGTCCGCTGCGCCGCCTTACTGTGGAGCTCGGGCTGGTCATTCTGGCCAAGCTCGCTTTTCTGATGCTGATCTGGTGGCTGATTTTTGCGCCTCATCCCAAACCCGATGCCAGTGCCGCTGCCATCGCGCGCCGCCTGGCACCTTCAACAAATCCACCGGAAGCGCATCCATGATCATCGACACCGACGTCGTCACGCTGTCGCGCCTGCAGTTTGCGATGACCGCGCTGTACCACTTTCTATTCGTGCCGCTGACACTGGGGCTGGTGTGGATGCTGGCCGTGATGGAAGCGGTCTATGTGATGACCGGGCGCGAGGTGTGGAAGCGCATGGTGCAGTTTTGGGGAGTACTGTTCGGCATCAACTTCGCCATGGGCGTAGCCACCGGCGTGACCATGGAATTCCAGTTCGGCATGAACTGGGCGTACTACTCGCACTATGTGGGCGACATCTTCGGCGCGCCGCTGGCAATCGAAGGCATGATGGCGTTCTTCCTCGAAGCCACCCTGGTCGGCGTGTTCTTCATGGGCTGGGATCGTATCTCGCGGGTCAAGCACCTGCTGGTGACCTGTTTTCTCGCTCTCGCCACCAGCCTGTCGGCGGTATGGATTTTGATTGCCAACGCGTGGATGCAGCATCCGGTCGGCGCCGCGTTCAACCCGCAGACCATGCGCATGGAAGTCACCTCGTTCAGCGACGTAGTGTTCAACCCGGTGGCGCAGGCGAAGTTCGTACACACGGTCAGCGGCGGCTACGTGCTGGGTTCGATGTTCGTGCTGTCGATCAGCGCGTGGTATCTGCTGCGCGGGCGCAACGTGGATTTCGCCAAGCGCTCGATGACGGTCGCGGCCAGCTTCGGGCTCGCCGCCGCGCTGTCGGTAGTGGTGCTGGGCGACACCTCCGGCTATACCGTGTCGCAGAACCAGAAGATGAAGCTCGCCGCCATCGAGGCGATGTGGCACACCGAGCCGGCGCCCGCACCCTTCACCCTGTTCGGTCTGCCCGACGTGCGCGAGCGCACCACCCACATGGCGTTCAAGATTCCGTGGGTGATGGGTCTGATCGGCACGCACTCCACCGACGAAACCATGCCCGGCATTGCCGAACTGGTGGACACCGCCAAGGGCCGCATCGGCGAGGGCGTGAAGGCGTATGACGCGATGCTGGTGCTGCGCCAGGACAAGAACAACGTGCAGGCACAGGCCACGCTGGCCGCACACGATCAGGATCTAGGGTATGCCCTGCTGCTCAAGCGCTACGTCGACGACCCGCGCCAAGCCACGCAGGCCGATATCCAGAAAGCGGCCGACAGCACGATCCCGAATGTGCCGGTGCTGTTCTGGGCCTTCCGCATCATGGTCGCGTGCGGCATCTACTTCATTGTTCTGTTTGCCTTCGCGTTCTGGAAGGCGAGCAAGCGCGAGCTGACCACGCAGCGCTGGTTTCTCCGGCTCGCGCTGTGGAGCCTGCCGCTGCCGTGGATCGCCATCGAAGCGGGCTGGATCGTGGCCGAATACGGCCGCCAGCCGTGGGCGATCGAAGGCGTGTTGCCCACTGCGCTGGGGGTGTCGTCCGTGAGTTCC
>CAIKJM010000085.1 GCA_903827735.1 uncultured Rhodanobacter sp.
GGTCTGGGTGTAACCACTGCTGCTCGCGGCAATGGTTTTGGCGCCGGCGGACACGGCGATGGAAAGCAGCAAGGTGGCCAACACGGCCTGAAAGGCGAGACGTAACGTGCGCATGCAAATCCCCTATGGATGGATGTCAGTCGGACCTCACGGCCACCGCATCGCTGCCCCCCGGCAATCACCCAGCATCAGCGCCCGTACGCCGGAGTATCCATTCGGCCCTCTGGGTCGTCAAACAAAAATTCCATGAATATCCGTGATTTACATGCTGCGTCGCAAGATAGGATGTGAGGGGCTGCGTGCTTTGCCGGTCAATACGGCACGACCAAGCCATGTGCATACGCACACCGGTACGGCGAACATTCATTCCCTGGCGCCGCGTATGTCGCAGCTCTCAGCGGCGCATTCTTCCGGTTGCAGGCTAGAATGGAATGATGCGCAAACCACCCATCATTCACGCCACGCGAGACATCGCCAACAGCCATTTCCTGCGCGCCGAACAGCTCGATCTGGAGTTTTCCAACGGTGAACGCCGCACCTACGAGCGGCTGAAAAGCAGCGGGCTTGGCGCGGTGATCATCGTGCCGATGCAGGACGATGAAACCGTTTTGTTAGTGCGCGAATACGGTGCCGGCGTCGGCCGCTACGAGCTGGGGCTGCCAAAGGGGCGTCTGGATGAGGATGAAACCGCCGAGCAGGGGGCCGATCGCGAATTGAAGGAGGAGGTTGGCTTTGGCGCGCGCAAGCTCACGCTGCTGCACCATCTGTCGCTGTCGCCGTCGTACATGACGCATATGGCGCATGTGGTGCTGGCCCAAGATCTGTATCCGGAGCGGTTGCTTGGCGACGAGCCGGAAGAACTCGACGTGGTGCCCTGGAAGATGTCCGAGCTGCATACGCTGATCGGCCGCGACGACGTCACCGAAGGTCGCTCGATCGCCGCTCTGTTCATGGCCCGCGAATACCTCGCCGGTCGTTTCAAGCGTCAGTGACCCGACGCATGAGGTTATGTCGATGAGTGCCGCACCCGCGTTTGCCGGGCAGATCGGCGAGATCGCGCGCGCCGCTGGCGAAGCGATCATGGCCATCTACCGCAGCGACTTTTCGGTGCAGACCAAGGCCGACGCATCGCCGCTCACCGCCGCCGATCTGGCCGCCCAGCAGGTCATCCTGGATGGCTTGTCCCGACTCGAGCCGCTGCTGCCCATTGTGTCGGAAGAGGCCAAGGCGTTGTCCTGGTCGCAGCGTCAGCACTGGTCGCGCTACTGGCTGGTCGACCCGCTCGACGGTACGCGCGAATTCGTCAAACGCAACGGCGAGTTCACCGTCAACATCGCGCTGATTGACGATAAGCATACGGTGCTCGGCGTGGTGCTGGCGCCGGTCACCGGCGAGCTGTATATCGCTGAGCAGGGCAAAGGCGCGTGGCTGCAGGCGCGGGCGGGCAGCGACTGGCAGCGCATCCATGCGCGCGCGCTGGCACAGCCGCCGGTACTGGCAGGCAGCCGCTCGCACGGCAGCGAGCAGAGCGCCATGCTGCAGAGACTGCTGGGCGCCGATCATCAGCTCGTGCCGCTCGGTTCGTCGCTGAAGTTCTGCCTGATCGCGCGGGGCGACGCCGACGTCTACTTGCGCCTCGGCCTAACCAGCGAGTGGGATACGGCGGCAGCGCAATGCGTGCTGCAGGAGGCCGGCGGCGCGGTGCTCGACTTGCACGGCAAGCCATTCACCTACAACCGCGGCGAGTCGCTGCTCAATCCCGAATTCATTGCCGTTGGCGATACTCGCGTGGACTGGGCCGCGCGCCTGCGCAGCACCGGCTACGTGTAATCGACTGCGCTCCATCACGAATCACCGAAGCAGACTGCGATGACTGAAACGACGCGCTACAGCCTCGACGACCTGCTGGCGATCATGGCGCGGTTGCGCGATCCCGACAGCGGCTGCCCGTGGGATGTGAAGCAGGACTTCGCCTCCGTCGCGCCCTACACGTTGGAAGAAGCCTACGAAGTCGTCGACGCGATCGATCGCGACGACTGGGACGATCTGCGCGACGAACTAGGTGATCTGCTGCTGCAGGTGGTTTTCCACGCGCAGATGGCGAAGGAAAAAGGCCTGTTCGACTTTGCCGATGTAGCCGATGCGATCAGCTGCAAGATGACGCGTCGGCATCCGCACGTGTTTGGCGACACACAATTTGTCGACGATGTCGCGCGCAAACAGGCGTGGGAAGACATCAAGACGGCCGAGCGACTGGCCAAGGGAGCACCGGCGGACGACAGCGCGCTGGCCGGCATTTCCTCGGGCCTGCCCGAATGGCAGCGTGCGCGTAAATTGCAGGAGCGCGCGGCCGGTGTCGGGTTTGACTGGCCCGAGCCGTCGTCGGTGCTGGCCAAACTGGCCGAGGAAGTGAACGAGGTACGCGCCGAGTTCGCTGCGGGTGCCGATCCGGCACGGCTGGAAGACGAGATCGGCGACGTGCTGTTCGTGATGGTGAATCTGGCGCGCCACGCCACGGTCGATTTCTCGCGTGCGCTGCGGCACGCCAACGCCAAGTTCGAGCGACGCTTCCGACTGATGGAGGTGCTGGCTGCCGCCGATGGCCTGAAATTCGCGCAGCAAGATCTTGCTGCACAGGAAGCGCTCTGGCAGCGCGCCAAGGTGATCGAGCGGGAATAATCATGAAGGGCGGGGAAAATTTCATGCTGGCGCGCACGGCCATGCCATACGGCCGATACGCAGGCGTGCAACCTTTCCACTTCCGGTGGCATCCTACAAGCATTGCCTCATCACGGATTTCACCATGCGCCGTTTCTTTACCGCTGTTCTTTTGCTGGCCCCGCTATCCGCGTTCGCGGCGGCGCCGTGCAAATACCAGGCGCCACGCAACATGCAGATCAATCTGGCCGGCGTCAAAGCGGTGCAGATCGAAGTGCACAGCCACAATCTGCACCTGATCGCCAACAATACGGCGCAGAAGCTGATCGTTACGGGCCACGCCTGCACGTCGGACAACGCCGTGCTCAACAGCCTGCAGGTCAGCCAGAAGCTCGCCGGCGATCAGCTGCTGATCGACATCGGTGCCGACAGTCAGGCGCCCTCGAATATTTTCGGCAGTTCGTATGCTTACCTGGACATCAACATGCAATTGCCCGCGCGCATGCCGGTAACGCTGGGTGTGGGCTCGGGCAACGCTACGGTCAACGGCGTGCAGCAGCTGCAGAGTCACGTGAACTCTGGTGATCTGCACGTACGGCATGTCGCGGGCAAGTACACCGCCAGCTTGGGCGCCGGCGACATCGACGCCAACGACATCGGCAGCCTCGAGCTGACGTCGGTGGGCTCTGGCGACGTCAAGATCGAGGGCATCAAGGGCGATGCAAAGGTCGGCAGCATCGGTTCGGGCGACGTCATGCTGCGCAAGGTCGGCGGCAGCGTGCATGCCGATACGCTGGGTTCGGGCGACCTGGGCGTCAAGGACGTCGGCGGCAGCTTCAGCCTCGGCGCGATGGGCAGCGGCGACGTCATCCACGCGCGCGTCAAGGGCAAGCTCAGCCTGCCCCGCGACGACGATTGAGCTGAGCGAACTTCAGCCCAAGAGGCGCCACGCCAGATACGCCAGCGGCGCGCTGACCAGCAGAAACGGAATCGAGACCAGATGCAGCAGCCGCAGCCCATGGGGCTGCTTGGCCAGCCGCAGCGCAATCAAGTTGGCCAATGAGCCAATCGCCAGGCCGAAGCCACCGACGTTCACCGCAACGGCCAGAGCGATCGCATCGGGTGCGCGATCGAGCAGTAGCACGGTCGCCGGCACGTTGCTGATCAGCTGCGAGGCGAGAATGCCAGCGATGAAAACGGTCAGCGGTTGTTTGAAATCGAGCTGATCCAGCGCGTGCTTTATCAACGGCAGTTCGGCGAAGTGGCCCAGTCCCAGAAAGATCGCAGCAAACGTCACCAGCAGGAGCCAATCGATACGCGCCAGGCTGGCACGGGCCAGGAGCGCAAACAGCACCAGCAGCGCGACTGCGCCCAGCGGTGCCTGGTCGTATTCCATCACCACCACCATGCCGGCCAGCGCAATCATCGATGCAAATCCCAGACGGCGAGAAATCGTTTGGCCGTCCATTTTTTCCCGGCTCAGCTCGATGCTGTCGCGCGGTAGCCAGAGCAGGGTGAAAGCTGCCAGCAGCGCAAACATCACCACGGCGGCGGGCAGCATACCCAGCACAAAATGCAGAAACGGCATCTTCGCGTGCTGCCACAGCAGCAGGTTTTGCGGATTGCCGATGGGGCTCAGCGTAGAGCCGGCGTTTACCGCCAGCGCCTCCAGCACCACCATGCGCAGCACGGGCAGGTTGGACATGCCGCCGATGGCGACGGTCAGCGGCACGATCAGAAACAGGCTCACGTCGTTGGTCAGCACCATCGACAGTATCGCCGTGGCCGCCACCAGCAGAAGGCCCAGCCCACGCAGCGAATGCGCTCGCGCCACCACGCCGACCGCGGCACGCTGCACCAGACCGCTGTCGCGAATGCCCTGAATGGCGATCAACAGGCCCATCAGCCCGGCCAGCGTGGGCAGCTGCAGCCAGCGCTGGTAGCTAGATAGCGGCTGCGGGTCGATCAACGCCAGCAAAATCGTCAGCGTGCCGAATACCATAAGCAGCCATTCGCTTTTCAGCTTTTGTCGCCACGAAAACGGCGCGGCGTTGGAACCTGCTGGGTCACTCATGTGACGGTGCGCCTGGCCGCGAGTGTGTCATCACCATCCGCTCAGACCTTCGATCTCGTACAGCTTTTGCCAGCTCGGTCGTGCGCGGATCAGGTTCGCCAATCGATTCAACGCGGGCCACTCGCTCGCCGCCCGCGGCATGTTGCGCGACCAGCGCATCAGCATCGCCAGCAGCAGGTCCGCGCCGGAAAATTCCGCGCCCAGCAGATACGGACCCTCGTTTTCCAGATGCGCCTCAAGGCGATCCCACACGCCTTCGATTTTTTTCTGCAGGGCTGCGCGTATGGCAGGGTCGTGTTCGTCGCTGCCGAGGTCGGCCGGGTAAAACCACAGTCGGTAGGTCGACATCAGCGCATTGCTGAGATAGACGATCCACTGGGTCCAGGCATCGTGCGCCGGCGTGTCAATCGGCGGCGCCAGCCTCGCCTCTGGATGTCGCTCGGCCAGAATCATCAGCAGCGCCGCGGACTCGGTAAGAGCGCGGCCGTTGACCATCAGCGTCGGCACATGTCCGCCCGCGTTGAGCTGCAAATACTCGGCCGAATGCTGTTCATCGGCGTCGAAATCGACCAGCCGAAGCTCATGCGGCGCGCCGATTTCCAGCAGCGCCAGATGCACGACCATGCTGGCGGTGCCTGGCGAATAGTAAAGCGTATACATGGGCGTTTTCCGACTGCTGCCGCGATCTTTGATAAAGGGTATCCGGCAGCAGTTTACCTATCCCTCGCGAAGCAAACGCATAGGGGACGTCTGCGTGACCTTGCGTGTGCCCGCCAACCCCAACAACATCACGACGAGGGCTGCGCCTAGTGCGCCCAGCGCCAGCGGCCATAGCGGCGGCACGAAGCCGTCGATATGAAACACCGCATGTCCCATCCACAGCCCCGCGCCGGCGGCACCGAACGCCGCAGTGAGTCCGGCGACGAGGCCGAGCAGGGCGAACTCGCAGGCCGCGGCCGCGCGCAGCTGGTTGCGGCGCGCGCCGAGCGTGCGCAGAAGCGCGGCTTCATGGCGGCGTTCGGCGGCGCTGGCGGCCAGTGCCGCCGACAGGACCAGCGCGCCAGCGAGCAGGCTGAAGCCGAGTATCCAGCGCACCGCGTTGCCCACGCGATCAACGATCTCACGCACGCGGTCGAGCAGCGCATCCACGTCGATCAGGCTGAGGTTGCTGTACGTGCGCGACAGCTGCGCCAACTGCGTCGCCTGCGTATGCGGTAGGTAGAAGCTGGCCAGCCACGTGTGCGGCAGGCTGCTGGCGTGGTCGGGATCGAGCAGCAGGAAAAAATTGACCCGAAACGAGCTCCAGTCGACCTTGCGAATGCTGCCGACCTTTGCATCCAGATTGCCCTCGCCGACGTTGAAGCTCAGCGTGTCGCCGATCTTCAGCGAAAACATATCGCGCCACATTGTGTCGATCGAGACCACGGCCTGCGCCGGATGGGCGGCTGGCCACTGACCAGCAATGATCTGGTTGGCCGGCGGCAGGTCGCTGGCCCAGGACAGGCGCAACTGGCGATCGGCCGAATCCTTCGAGCGTTCGTCGGAAAACTTGATCGAATCGACCGGCTTACCGTTGATCGCCGTGAGCTTGCCGACCGCCAGCGGCGCCATATTGAGCTTGTTGCCACCGATGGCGGTCAGCGCTTTTTCGAAGCCGGCGCGCTGATCGTCCTGCAGATTCAGCGCGAACCAGTTCGGCGTATCGCTCGGCAGCTCCTGCCGCCAGCCCTGCAGCAGCGAGGGCGCCACGACGGCGAGCAGCAGCAGCGCGCACAAGCCCAGGCTGAGCGCGGTGGCCTGAATCAGGCTCAGCGTCCGACGCCGCGCCAGCGCGGCGAGCCCAAGCCGTAGCGCGGGATGTGCGCCCGGCGCGACGCGTCGTGCGATGAACAGCAAGAGTGCCGCCAGCAGCGCGGACACGACGGCCACGCCAAACAGGCTGGCGGCCAGAATGCCGGCCAGCTGTGCCGATCCGCTTTGTGTCCAGATCAGCGCCAGCGCCACCACCAGCGGAATCAGATACAGCGCGTCGAAGCGCCGCACGCGCCGCTCCATGCTTTGACGAAACACCGCCACTGGCGGCACTTCGGCCAGCCGCGCCAGTGGCGGCAGGGCAAAGCCGATCAGCACCGCGATGCCCATCGCCGCGGCTGCGAACGACGGACCGATCGGCAGCACGGTCGGCACGCTGCCGAACAGCTGGCTGGCAAACGCCCAGGCGAGTTGGGACAAACCTAAGGCGAGAAGTAGGCCAACTGCCGCGGCCGGAATGGCCAGCGCGGCCAGCGTGTAGACCAGCAGCCCAAGCACACGTTTGCGCGACGTGCCTAGCGCCCGCAGCAGGGCCACTTCGGCGGTCTTGCGCCGCGCGTAGCGCTGCGCCGCCAGCGCAATGGCCACGCCGGCCAGCAGCGCCGACAGCAGGGCGGTCAGTCGCAGGAACGCGCCGGCGCGATCAAAGGCCGTGCGCATGCGTTCCTGCGTCTGTTCGGTGGTGATCAAC
>CAIKJM010000086.1 GCA_903827735.1 uncultured Rhodanobacter sp.
AGAAATAAGCTTGTCATTCCTGCGGTTGCGCGAGTTTTCCGTGGTTGGCGCGCGAGAGTGGCGGAATTGGTAGACGCACCAGATTTAGGTTCTGGCGACTAATCATCGTGGGGGTTCGAGTCCCCCCTTTCGCACCAAACCGGGTGATTTTTCTTTTTTTTGTCGGCGGCAGTTGCTGCCATGGTGCCTATTGCAGGCCCACAACATCAGGTTGTACCAGGAGACGTCATGCAGGTTTCGGTTGAAAACATCGGCACGCTCGAGCGCAAGCTCACGGTGAAGTTTCCCGCGGAGCGGTTCGAGACGCAGGTGACTGCACGTATTGCGGAAATGGGCCGTACGGTGCGTCTGAAGGGCTTTCGTCCGGGCAAGGTGCCTACCACGGTCATCAAGCAGCGCTTCGGCGCGCAGGTGCGTGGCGAGGTGCTTTCCGACCTGATCGGCAGCACGCTGCGTGAAGCCGTTGAGCAGGAGAAGCTGCAGCCCATCGCCAATCCCTCGATCAACACGACCGGCCAGCCGGAAGATGGCGAAATTGCCTACACCGCTACCTTCGAAATCCTGCCGGAGTTCCCGGCCATCGACGTATCGGGGCTGGAAATCACCCGCCCGGTCGCCGTTGTGACCGACGCCGATATCGACAAGATGCTCGAGACCCTGCGCCAGCAGCGTCGCAGCTTCGATGAGGTGGAGCGCGCGTCGGTAGAGGGTGATTTTGTGATGTTCGAATACTCCGCCGAGGCCGGCGAGTATCGTTTCCCAGTCGAGGGCATGGAGCGCGCGGGCAGCGTGCTGGGTTCGGGCAACCTGTTCAAGGCGCTGGACGACGCGCTCGTTGGTCATAAGGCCGACGACAGCTTCGACACCGACATTGCTTTTCCGGAAGATTTTCGCAACGAGGAGCTGGCCGGCAAGACCGCCAAGGTCAGCTTCAAGATCATCAAGGTGCAGGAGCCCAAGCTGCCTGAGATTGACGGCGAATTCGCCAAGCTTTTCGGCATCGAAGACGGCGACCTCGAAGTATTTCGCAAGGAAGTGCGTGCCAATCTCGAGCGCGAGCTTAAGGCTGCGCTGATGGCACGTCTTAAGTCCGAAGTGGCAGAAAAGCTCGCCAATCTGCACAGTGATCTCGAAGTGCCCAAGCTGATGGTGCAGTCCGAGGCGCAGAACATGGCCGCGGGCAACGTTCCGCGCGGCCAGCAGCCGCCGCCGCAGCTCATCGAGGCGGCCATGCCGATTGCGCAGAAGCGCGTCATCGCTGGACTGCTGATGGGCGAAATCGCGCGTAAACAGTCGTTGGTGATCGACCGTAAGCGCGTCGCGGAGCAGCTGGCGGCGATCGCCTCTACCTACGAAGAGCCCGAGAAAGTCATTGAACTCTACAACGGAGACCCCCAATTGATGTCTGGGCTGCAGAATCGTGTGATGGAAGACCAAGTCGCGGAGTGGGTAGCAGAACATGCTAAAACTACGCAGCAAGATCTGAGTTTCGATGACGTGATGCGTCCGGCTAACGCCTGAGCCTTACCAGGTCCATTCAACGGAGAGCTGCAACCATGGCTATGGACCAAATCCAGAATCTCAATTTGATACCGATGGTCGTCGAGCAGACGGCCCGCGGTGAGCGCTCCTACGACATCTATTCGCGGCTGTTGAAGGAGCGCGTGATCTTCCTGGTCGGTGAAGTCAACGACCAGGTCGCCAATCTGCTGGTCGCCCAGATGCTGTTTCTGGAATCGGAAAATCCGGACAAGGACATCCAGTTCTACATCAATAGCCCCGGCGGCGCGGTCACGGCCGGTTTGGCGATCTACGACACCATGCAATTCATCAAGCCCAACGTCAGCACGATGTGCATCGGTCAGGCCTGCAGCATGGGTTCGTTCCTGCTGATGGCGGGCGCCAAAGGCAAGCGCTATGCGTTGCCAAATTCCCGCATCATGATCCACCAGCCCTCCGGCGGCGCCCAGGGCCAAGCCTCGGACATCGAGATCACCTTCAAGGAGATCCAGCGCCTGAAGGAAATC
>CAIKJM010000087.1 GCA_903827735.1 uncultured Rhodanobacter sp.
CGAAACCATGGTGCATCGCGCCGCGCGTACGGCCATCGCCACCGGCGTAGAAATCATCGTCGTGACCGGTGCGCATGCCGAACAGGTCAGCCACGCACTCTCCGACTTGCCGCTACACATCCTCCATCACGCCGGTTGGGCCGAAGGCATGGGCAGCTCGCTCGCCGCCGGCATCCGCTACGTGGTCGCGCATTATCCCCAAACCACCGGCACCCTGCTCTGCCTCGCCGATCAACCGCTGCTGGAAACGTCTTGCTACATCCGCCTGCTGGAGAGGCATCGGCAAGCGCCCGAGCGAATTCTGGCCACGGCGCAAAACGGCGTGGCCGGTCCCCCGGCTCTTTTCCCGAAGCATTGCTTTAACGAACTGATGCAGTGGTCCGGCGATCGAGGCGCTCAGGCCCTGCTTCGGCGCGAGGCCGAACGTGTGGAGTTGTTCGAGTGGCCAGACATGATCGACATCGACAACCCGGATGACCTCGCGCTGGCGAGGTCGCGGCTCGCGGCAAATCGCCTCGACTGAGCGACAAGCGGTCACACCATTCCCACGTATGCCGTAACATTATTTGCGAGTGCAGCATTTCGATCTTCAGCGTCCGGCATCGAGCAAGGTGATATTCCAATGAGTGAAAAAAAGGTTCCCGGCGTGGGCGAATACGACGGCCCGGCGGGCGGATGGGGCGCGTTGCGCGCGGTCGCCGGCGCAATCAGCAAGCAGATGGCGGTGGTGCGCGAAACCTCGGCCATGCGCCGGATGAACCAGCCGAACGGCTTCGACTGCCCCGGCTGCGCCTGGCCTGATCCGAAGCACACCTCGTCGTTCGAGTTCTGCGAGAACGGCGCCAAGGCGGTGAGCTGGGAAGCGACGTCGAAGCGCGCCACGCCGGAATTTTTTGCCAAGCATACGGTGAGCGAACTATGGGGCTGGCACGATCACCAGCTGGAGGACGAGGGCCGCCTCACGCACCCGATGGCCTATGACAAGGCCAGCGACACTTACGTGGAAGTGTCGTGGGAGGAAGCCATGCAGCGCGTTGCGGCCGGCCTGCGCGCCCTGCCCGATCCGAACATGGCCGAGTTCTATACCTCCGGCCGCGCGTCGAACGAAGCGGCGTTTCTTTATCAGCTGTTCGCGCGCGAGTACGGCACCAATAATTTCCCCGACTGCTCCAACATGTGTCACGAAGCGACCAGCGTCGGCCTGCCGCAGTCCATCGGCGTCGGCAAGGGCACGGTGTCGCTGGAAGACTTCGACCACTGTGACGCCATCTTTTCCATCGGCCACAACCCCGGCACCAACCATCCGCGGATGCTCGGCACCCTGCGTGAGGTGGCGCAGCGCGGCGCGCCAATTATCGTGTTCAACCCGCTGCCTGAGCGTGGACTGGAGCGCTTCGTATCACCCCAGAGCCCGGCGGAAATGCTGACCGGTAAGGCAACCGAGCTGGCCACCACGTATTACAAGGTCAAGGTCGGCGGCGACGTGGCCGTGCTCAAAGGCATGATGAAATACGTGCTCGCAGCCGATGCGGCCGATCGTGCTGCCGGTGGACCGGGCAAGCTGGACAATGCATTTATCGCTCAGCACACGGTCGGTCTCGACGCGCTGGTGGACGATCTCAACGCCACGTCGTGGGAGACGATCGAGCGCAAATCCGGCTTGTCGCGTGCCGATATCGAAGCGGCGGCCTCCGTTTACGTCAACGCTAAACGCGTTATCGTCTGCTACGGCATGGGCATCACCCAGCACAAGCACGGTACCGAAAACGTGCACCACATTGCCAATCTGCTGCTGATGCGCGGCAATATAGGGCGTGAGGGCGCCGGTATCTGTCCGCTGCGCGGGCACTCCAACGTGCAGGGCGATCGCACGGTTGGCATTACCGAAAAGCCCAATGACGACTTGCTCAACGGTATTCGCCAGCGTTTCGGCTTCGAACCGCCGAGCGCGCATGGCCACGATGCCGTGGAGGCAGTCAAGGCGATACGCGATGGTCGTTCCAAGGTGTTGATCTGCCTCGGCGGCAATTTGGCCGTGGCGATGTCCGATCCCGAAGCAACATTCGCGGCGATGGCCAAGCTCGATATGGCCGTCCATATCGCGACCAAACTCAACCGCTCCCACCTGATCCTGGCGCGCGAGTCGATCATTCTCCCCTGCCTGGGCCGTACCGAGCTAGATCTGCAGGCCGGCGGTTTCCAGTCGGTGACGGTGGAGGATTCGATGTCGATGGTGCACGCCTCGCAGGGTCGACTGAAGCCCGCGGCGCAGACGCTGCGCTCGGAGCCCGCCATCGTGGCGATGATGGCGATGGCGACGCTGCCGAACACGAAAGTCGATTGGCAGGCGATGATCGACGACTACGACCTGATCCGCGACGGCATCGAGGCGGTGTTTCCGATCTTCAAGGATTTCAACAAGCGCGTGCGCGAGCCCGGCGGTTTCCGCCTGTATATCGCTGCCTGCGAACGGATCTGGGCGACGCCCGACAAGCGCGCGCACTTTCTCATTGGCAAAGGGCTGGACGAGGACGGCCCCGAGGTCAAGGACGCGCTGACGCTCACCACGATCCGCTCGCACGATCAGTACAACACCACGATCTACGGCATGGACGATCGCTATCGCGGCATTACCGGCCGGCGCGATGTGATTTTCATTCACCCCAGCGATCTGGCCGCACGCGGCCTGCAGCACGGTGACCGTATCGACGTGGAAACCGTACCCAGCCAGGCTAATGGTAGCGACCCGCGCGCGGTGCGTGGGTACACCGCCGTGGCATATGAGATCGCCCGCGGCTCGGTGGCGATGTACTACCCGGAAGGCAACGCGCTGGTCGCCCTGGAAAACTACGATGAGCGCTCGGGCACACCAGCATACAAATCGGTGCCGGTAAAAATCGTGGCTGCTCAACAACAGGCGGCTTAAAACCCGTCCGCCATGAATGCCAAAGAAAAAGCCCTGTTCGCGACGCGAGCAGGGCTTTCCTGTTTCAAGCACCGCACGAGCGATTCCGCGCCGGCGCGAGTTTCACCATTACATCGGCGGCACCGTACCGTTGAGGCCGACCGCCACGAGCCCGGCACCGACCGGATTACCCGGCTTGCCGACCACGAACACGTGCGCGCCCTTCACGATGGCGGTCTTGTCGGCAGGCTGAAAGCTCACGACCGGTACGTTCGCCGGCACGTTGATGGTCTTTTCGCCTTTGCCGTAGTCCACCACCAAGGTGCGTGCGCCTGAGCCGGTGGACGTCTTGACGGTGCCGTTGGTCATCGCCGACTTCATGCCGCCGCTCTTGCTCTGCTTGACGGTGCCGTTGGTCATGGCCGATGGCGCGCCGCTCTTGGCCGGCAGATCCCAGGCGTAATCGCCCAGACCCGTACCCTTCATGGCATCAGGAAACACGACCACTTCCAGCGCGCGGGCGCCGGACGCGCCCGGTACGTTGGCCGTGCCGATAAAGGTGCCGGACTTGATCGCATCGAGGCTGCTCGGCACGACACCGGTGATCTTCGTTTCCGGCGCCACGGCGATGGTCTGCGTGCCGGCGAGCGTCTGCACGGTAAAGCCCGTATCGGTCACCGCAAGCACGGTGCCGCGGATATGCACGGGTGTCGCCGGCTGATCGGCGGCGATGGCGGTAGTGAATGCAAGGGCGAGCCCTGCTGCCATGGCGGTGAGACTGGCCTTGCGCTTGAGAGCGATCGTGTTCATGTGTCTGTCCTTGGTTGAGTA
>CAIKJM010000088.1 GCA_903827735.1 uncultured Rhodanobacter sp.
AATCCGATCAGCCGCTGATCCTGCTCGACCATATCCGCTGCGCCGCGTTCGAACTGCCCTTCATCGGCGAGGAGATGTTCGGCACCGAAGTGGCCGCACCGTGGCTGGACGTGCTGGCCGAAGAAGGCGTGCTGCATCGCGAAGGCGATCGCTGGGAATGGATTGCCGACAGCTATCCGGCGATTGCGGTATCGCTGCGCTCAGTCGCCGACGGCAATTTCGTCGTGGTCGATCGCACTAACGGCCGCCAGACGATTATCGCGGAGGTGGATTTCAGCGCGGTGCCGGTGACTTTGTACGAGGGCGCGATCCACATGATCCAGTCGGTGCCGTATCAGGTCGAGCGGCTGGACTGGGATGGCCGCAAGGCCTATGTCACGCGCACGCACGTCGACTATTACACCGACGCGATCGACTACACCAAGCTCAAGGTACTCGACTGTTTCGACACCTCGCACGCGGGCTGCGGGCAGGCGCACCACGGCGAGGTGCACGTGGTGCGCCGCGTGCCGGGCTACAAGAAAATTCGCTTCTACTCGCACGAAAACATCGGCTACGGCTCGGTCAACCTGCCCGATCAGGAGCTGCACACTACGGCGGTGTGGTGGCAGCTGGCGCAGGATGTGCTGGGCGCGGCGTTCGAGGACCGCCAGCAGGCGCTGGATGGATTTCTCGGCGCCGCGTACGCCCTGCATATCGTGGCCACCGTCGCGGTGATGGCCGAAGCGCGCGATCTGCAGAAGTCCGTCGGCAGCGGCGACGGTGCGTGGTTCGTCAGCGCCGATATCAACGGTCGTGGCCAGCTGCGCGGCGTCGACGGCCAGACCACGACGCTGGCGGCCGATGCGCCGTTTACGCCGACGGTGTACCTCTACGACGCGTTCCCCGGCGGCATCGGCCAGAGCGAGCCGCTGTTCGATCGGCGCGAGGATCTGATCGCGCAGTCGGTCACGTTGATCGAACGCTGCGACTGCCGCGCGGGTTGTCCGGGCTGCGTCGGGCCGGTGCTGGCCGCGGATGAAGAGGCAGCGACCACGCCGAAGGCGCTGGCGCTGCGCGTGCTGGCACTGCTGGTCGCACTATGAGCGCACTCGCAGGCAAACTGCGCCAGCTGCGCGCACAGAGTGGCCAGGCGGCGTCTCCTGTGGCGGCAAAGCCGGCGATGCCCGCCAACGTGCGCAACCTGCTGCTTCGCCATGCGCAGATAAAACAGCAGGGACCCGCCCGACTGGCCTCGCGCGATCGCGACGTGGCCGGCGACGAGATCGCGACGGGCCTGCGCTACACCGAGGCGCGGATTGACTGGCTGCAGCCGCCGACGCTTATCGATGCCGCGTTCGCACGGATGGAGCCGATGCATCACGACAGGCTGCTGCATTTCGACACCGAAACCACCGGGCTCGCCGGCGGCACCGGCACACGCGCCTTCATGATCGGCGCAGCCGACTGGATCGACGGTCGCTTTCGCATCCGCCAGCTCACCATCACCAGCATGGCGGCGGAGACGGCCATGCTGCGCACCTTCGCCGGCTGGCTCAGCGACGACACCGTGCTCGTGAGCTACAACGGCAAATGCTACGACGCCCCGCTGCTGGCGACGCGCTATCGGCTGGCGCGGCTGGCCAATCCCTTGCACGGGCTCGCCCATCTCGACCTGCTGCATCCGGTACGACGACGCTGGAAAGGCGTGTGGGAAAACTGCCGGCTGGCCACCGCCGAACGGCAGCTGATCGGCGTG
Source organism: uncultured Rhodanobacter sp. (assembly GCA_903827735.1). Taxonomy (GTDB): domain Bacteria; phylum Pseudomonadota; class Gammaproteobacteria; order Xanthomonadales; family Rhodanobacteraceae; genus Rhodanobacter. The sequence goes on from CAIKJM010000088.1 coordinate 1,739, forward strand.
GTGCGCGAAGACGATCTGCCCGGCGCCGAGGCGCCTGCCGCTTGGCTCACCTATCTGAAAGGCGGCTCGGCCGCCAACCTGCGCCGCGTTGCCCATCACAACGCGCAGGATCTGAAAAGCCTGGCCGGCGTGCTGATCCAGCTGTCGCATCTCGGCGATATGCCGCCGCCGTTGCGTGTGCGAAAAATCGCCCTGCCGACCTAGCGTGCCTGCTCAGACGTGCCTGCGCAGACGCAGAAGCCAGCTATCGCTAGAACTTGTAGCTCGCCTCCACGCCGAACATGCGCGGCGGCGTAATCGACGCGAAGGGCGTGCCCAGCGTGCTGGCGCTGACGGTGTTGACCAGGCTCACGTAGCGCTTGTCGAAAACGTTGGTGGAGAAAAGCGCAAAGCCCCAGGGCTGGTGCGGCGCCGACCACGACACGCGCACGTCGGTGCGATTCTGCGCCGTGCCGAGTTTGAATGCCGGCGTGACCAGGCACTGGGCCTGCGCGACCGAGTCGTCATTGCAGCGCGTCTTGCCGCGATAAGCGTCCTGCACCGAGGCCACGAGATCGCCGTTGAACACACCGTGCCAGGTGTAGTCGAAGCCGGCGGCGGCCGACCATAGCGGTTCGCCCGTTGGCTGGTTGCTCAGGTTGGTGCCGTCCGGTGCGATATATTTTTCGTAAGTCGAATCGATATAGGCCGCGGTGAGGTTCAACTGCAGGGCGTCGGTCGCCTGCCAGTGCACCTCGGCATCCATGCCGGTCGCTTCCTGATCGCTGGTGGTCACGACATACAGCGGCAGCGCACCGTTGCCGTTGTTTTCCAGCGTCAGCGACTGCAGGTTCGAATATTTGTAGTGATAGAGCGAGGCGTCGACCAGCACGCGGTAGTCGGGCAGATAGGCCTTGATACCGGTCTCGTAGTTCCAGACGGTTTCCGGCTGATAGCTCGCGCCCGGCAACTGCCCGTTATAACCGCCGGCTTCGTAGCCTTTGGATACCGAGCCGTAAAGCATCACGTTGGGCGTCCACTTATAGTCCAGCACGACGCGCGGGCTGGTATCGGTCCAGCTGTTGCTGACCCGCAGCGGCGCGTTGGTCGCCGCCGGTGAGTTGAATTCCAGATTCTGCTGAAAGGTCGACAGCGGCACGCCCACCGCGTTGAGAAAAGCCGCCACGGCAGGCTCCGCCAGCGTGGCGTCGAGCGCGGTCGCAATGCGCGGTGGGTTGTACCAGCTGAAGTCCTTCTGGTCGTGCGTTATGCGCACGCCGGTGGTCAGATCGAGCTGATCGGTAAGATGCCAGATCACGTCGCCGTAAGCGGCGCGAGCGGTCGACGTGCCCTGGTTGTACATCGTTTCCTGCCAGGGATCGCCCAGGAAATTCGCCGGAATGCCAAAGGCCGGAAGCACCTGACTGAGGAAGCCGTAAAGCGAACCGTCGGGCGAGCCCGGCACCGGCGACACGTGCTTGATCAGCGTGTCGATGCTGCTGGTGTTGAAATCCAGCGGCGACGCCTGGCTGGCGTTGTCGTGGTAATAACTGACCCCAGCAACCCAGTCGGCCACACTAGTCTGACCCGAGAGCTTCAGCTCCTGCTCCCAGCTGGTGTTCTTCTCGATATTGACGTCGTCGAAATACAGGTTTTCCCGATTGGTGCCGTCGGCATCCTCGCGGTTGAACGTGGAGAAGTGGCGATAGGCCGTGGTGGAGCTGAGCGCAGCAAAGCCGAAGTCGTGATCGATGAACAAGGTCGTGCCGTCAAACGTGCGCTTTTCCAGCGCGCCGCCGATCACGTCGTTGTAGAGCGGCGCCTTGCGCGGGTCGAGATAGGTATTCGGGTCGGGCGGAAAGGCCGGCGTTCCCGGTGAGGCGGGCAGCGGCACGATACCTATCGCCGGGCGCGACGGCTGGTTCAAATGCTCGTGCTCATAGGTCAGGCGCACCTCGGTATCGCCCGGCGCGTTCCAGCGCAGCTGTCCACGCATTCCCCAGTCGTCGTTCTTTTCGAAATGCTGCCCGGTGCCGGCATCGCGCAGCCAGCCGTCGCTCTGGTTGTCGACGAAGGTCAGTCGACCGGCCACATCCTTGGATATCGGCACGTTGAGCACGCCGTCGACGTAGCGCATGCCGTAGTCGCCGATACGCGTACGGACCTGTCCGCCAAAGCTATCCGTCGGCTCGTTGGTCACCACCGAAATAGCGCCGCCCGCGCTGTTGCGGCCGAACAGCGTTCCCTGCGGTCCCTTCAATACCTCCACGCGCTGCACGTCGTTGAAAATCAGCAAGGCCCCGCCGGTCTTACCGGTGTAGACGCCGTCCTCATAGATGCCGATCGGCGAATCGGTGCCGATGCCGTAGTCGGTTTCCGTGATGCCGCGCAGCGAATACTGCGGCTGCGTGGGCTGATCGGCGTTGATGTAGAGCCCGGGGATATAGCCATTCATCTTGCTGAGATCGGTCGCTTCCACCGCGTTGATCTGCTTGCTGGTGACAATCTGCATGGCAATCGGCACATCCTGCACTTCCTGCGTGCGGCTCTGCGCGGTCACCGTGACGTTGCCCAGCGATTTGGCGTCGCTGGGCTGCGGCGCGGATGCCTTTGTCGTTGTTGACGAAGCGGGAGGGGTGTCGCTGCTCGCCGTCTGCGCAAAGGCCGCGGAGGCCATAAGGCTGGATGCGACCAGGCCACCGCTCAGTGCAAGACGAAGGCACGCGGCTAAACGATAGTTAGTGTCCGACATTCCGATCCCCATCGAATGAAGTGTGACGTCGAAATTCTGGATGCCGCCGTAGCGGCCCGAATCCGACGACGTCTGCCATCATGGCCGTAGACTGCCGCGAACCGGCGTCTTACAGTGGGGACTATTTCGGCCAATACGATTTTGCCCATGCCGCGTAGAAAGCTCGAAGTTCGACAATTCGTGCCGGAAATCACGCCATACACGCTGGTTGCATTGATGGCACTGGTAGCGACGTACGGCATCGAGCCGGAACTGCTTTGCGAAGGCATGCCCTTCAGCGGCGATGACCTCACCCGAGGCACCCTGGTATCCAATCGGCAGGCGTGGCGAATGATCCGTCGAGCGCTGAGGCTCACCGGACGAGCGGATCTCGGACTGGCGCTGGGGCAATGGGAAAAACTGAGCGACCTCGGCCTGACCGGCATTGCCACGTCGGTGCAGCGCACGTTTGGCGACGCGGTGGCGCTTGCACTGCTCGATCAAAACCAGAATGGCAGTCTGGTCATCCAGGAGTTCGATCTCAGCAGCGATGCCGATTTCGCCATTCTGGTCGCTCGACCGCGCATCGCTGATGCCAGCCTGCAGCCCTTTCTGGTGGAAGAACTGTTCGCCAGCGCGTTGATGGTCGCGCGAGGTTTGCTGGGAGCCGATTTTGCCGTATCGGCCATCGAATTTGCTTACCCGCCCCCCGCTTACGTGGATCGCTATTACACCGTGTTTGATTGCCCGATGGCGTTCAACTGCCCGCAAAATCGCGTGTTCATCGAGCGCCGCTGGCTGGCGACCCCACTGCCGGGTGCGTCGCCGGTGATGGCCGCGGAACTCGCCGCCCTGATCCAGCGACGCGCCAGCGCCGTGGCCGAGCCAGCCGATATCGCCGTGACGGTGGAAACATTACTCGCACGCGAAGACCGCGTGGCTTTCAGCATTACCAAGACGGCGCAGGTGCTGGACATGAGCGTGCGCACCTTGCGCCGTCGGCTGGATGAGGCAGGAACGTCGTTTCGCGCGTTGAGCGATCGATCGCGCGCCCGCGTCGCGATGGAATTGCTTCAATCGCAAAAGCTGACCGTGGCAGCGGTAGGCCAGCGGCTGGGTTTCAGCGACGCGCGCGCGTTTCGCCGGGCGTTCAAACGCTGGCAGGGTCAGGTGCCCGGCGCGTTACGCCAGGATGCGAGCCGGCCTTTTTAGATTAAGTGCACAGGATTTGGCCCCAGCCAACCCCTGTGCGTCAGGCATAACGCGCTGTATCACTGGCGGACGCTTGGGGCATCGGGAAAATTCACTTGTTGACGACCGCGCAAACTGGCTCCAACGGCACGACGAGCGCCGCATCGCCCTGGAAAAACTGGTCAGGTTCGCAGACAGCCACCCCAGCGCGATGGGCCACCCCCGCCACGGAAGCCGAGCTCGCCGACACCGTGCAAAAAGCGGATCAGGTACGCGTGGTCGGCGCCGGCCATTCGTTCACGCCGCTCGTGCCCACGACTGGCTGCATCGTGTCACTGGATCGACTCACTGGTCTGGTGGATCACCATCGCGACACTCATCGCGCAACGCTGTGGGCAGGCACACGCCTGTTCGACTGCGGGCCACTCCTGCATGCCGTGGGACAGGCCCTGCCCAATATGGGGGATATCGATCGGCAGAGCGTTGGTGGCGTTTTGTCCACCGCGACGCACGGCACCGGCGCAACCTTTCCGTGCATCGCGGCTGGCGCGGTTGAGCTGCGCCTTGTCACGGCGACAGGCAAGGTGCTTTCGGTGAGCGCCGAACGCGACAGCGAGATGTTTCATGCCGCTGCCGTGTCGTTGGGTGCGCTGGGCGTGATCAGCCAGGTGAGCTTGCAGAATGTGCCGAGCTTTCGCCTGCGCGAACGCGTGGAAATGCTGCCGCTCGACACGGTGCTTGCCGACCTCGATCACTGGAAGCGAGAGCATCGAAACTTTGAGCTATGGGTGTTTCCGCACAGTCGACAGGCGCTGATCAAGACGCTCGATATCACCGACGATGCGGTGGACTCACAGATAAAAGGCGCGGATGCCGCCGACGGCTTGCTGCGCCTGTGCAGCGAGCTGACGCGTGCCCTGCCCGGGCTCACGGCGCCGCTGCAAAAACTGGCAGCTCGCTTTATCAAGCCGACGCTGCGCGTGGGCGAGTCGTGGCGTATCTTTCCCAGCGAACGTGGTGTGCGCTTCAACGAGATGGAATATCACGTGCCCGATGACGCCGGTGCCGAGGCGCTGGACGAAGCCTGCCGGGTATCGGTCAGCAGCGGTACGGCCGGCTTCTTCCCGATCGAGTTTCGCTTCGTTGCCGGCGATACGCACTGGCTGAGTCCGTTCGAAGGCGGCAACCGCGCGTCGATCGCCGTACATCAATATTACAAGCAGGATTATCGTCCGCTGTTCGCCGCGGTCGAGCCCGTTCTGCGCCGCCGCGGCGGTCGTCCCCACTGGGGCAAGCTGCACACGGCGACGCATCGCGACCTGCTGGCGATGTATCCGAATCTCGGCAGGTTTCTTCGAGTAAGGGCGCAGCTCGACCCCGGCGGCAAGTTCTTGAATCCCTACCTGCGTTCGATCTTCGGTTTGACGGACACATGAATCGTCCGCACGCGCCTTACTTCGCCGATCTGCAAAAGGCGCTGAGAGATGCCGCAGTGGCGTGGCCGGTCATCGTGGTCGACCGCGAACGCATGCTGCGAAACGCCGCGCGACTAAAAGCGTTGATCAAACCAGGCAACCGGCTTCGACTGGTCGAGAAATCGCTGCCCGTGCCCGCCATGCTCGACGCGCTGATGCGTGCGACCGAGACCTCGGCGCTGATGGTCTTCCACGAACCCCAGCTGCGACAGACCGCGCGGCAGTTTCCCGCCGCCGATCTGCTGCTGGGCAAGCCGATGCCGGTCGCCGCCGCTGCGCATTTTTATAACCATCTCGGTGCGACGGCGTTCGATCCCGCGCGGCAGCTGCAATGGCTGGTCGACACGCCGCAGCGCCTGCAGCAATACCTGGAGCTGGCACGCGGCCTCGGTGTGCGCCTGCGCATCAACGTGGAGATCGACGTGGGTCTGCACCGGGGCGGCTGCGCCGAACCGGCGACGCTGGCCGAGCTTCTGACAATACTGCGCGCCCACCCCGACCAGGCCGAGTTTGCCGGCCTGATGGGTTACGACGCCTTTGTGGGCAAACTACCGACCCTGATCGAATCGGAGACCACGAGCTTTGCGCGCGCCAACCGCGCGTATGCGGCTTTTCAGCAGGCCGCGCGTTCGTTTTATCCCGACTTACCTCCTAACATCTGTTGGAACGGTGCCGGCAGTCCGACGGTCGCGCTGCATCGCGGCGCGCAATCGGTACTTAGCGAGGTCAGCGCCGGATCGTGCCTGCTCAAGGGCACCATGTTCGATCTGCCCCTGCTGACCGATTTCGAACCGGCGGTATTTATCGCGTCGCCCATACTGAAATCGTTTGATGGAACGCGTTTGGCCGGTCCTGCCT
>CAIKJM010000089.1 GCA_903827735.1 uncultured Rhodanobacter sp.
GGATGGATATCAGGCTTCATGACAGACTCGAAAGCGATGGAAACAAGAGCGGTATTGTAACCGCCGTTTACCGGCCGCCGCAACCCTCGAGGACTCGACTCAGTCTTGCGCGCCTAGCGCACGGCGAACCATGGCGGCAAAACGCGCCTGATCGACCTCCAGCACGATATCGGCGTTGACCGGCCGGCCCAGGCGCTGGGCCCAGTCGACCACGGTGGCGCCGCGGGTCAGCCGGCCGTCGAGCTCGACCGCCACCGCGCGTTTTTCGCTGCGCGTGACGATACTCGGATCGATCGCTACAGCCATCGCCAGCGCGTCGGCGGCAATCACCCCGCGCCGCCCATGTTGCGCGTTGTAGGAGCGCGCGGTGCCCGCAATGCGGTCGTAAAACCCGGCGTGCTTGTCGCCGGCCTTGATCCAGCCCTCGAACTCGGCATCGTCGAACGCGTGCCGCAGCGTGGCCTCCCAGTCGACCAGCTCGAACTGCGGAAATGCCTCGAACACCACGTGTGCCGCTTCCGGATCAAAGCCGATATTGAACTCGGCCGGCACCTTGCCGGTATTGCCATGGCCCGTGACCGCACCGCCCATGATCACCAGGCGCGCCACGCGCTCGGGCAGGCCAGGATCGATGCGCAGGGCCAGCGCGAGATTGGTCAGCGGCGCCAGCGCGACCAGGGTCAGCTGGCCGGAGCGTTCGCGGGTCAGCCGCAGCAGCGCCAGCGCAGCCGGCTCGTCCGTCAGCGCCGCACTCGGCACCGGGAATCCCACGTCGCCAAAGCCGTCCTGACCGTGCACGAACGCAGCATCCTCCTCCGGTGCGCGCACAAGCGGCGTGGCGCAACCGGCAAAAATGGGCGTGGTAGCACCCAGCAAATCAACCAGCGTGCGCGCATTGCGCACGGTATGGCCCAGGCCGACGTTGCCGGCCGCAATGCTCAAGCCTGCAACATCGGCGTGCGCATGCGCCATCAGAATGGCGAGCGCATCGTCTACGCCGGGGTCGGTATCGATCAGGAGCTGGGGTCGGGTCATGCGGAGCTTGTAGTCGGAAACAGCCCGATAGCTTAGTTGGAGTGGGGAACGGGAAACAGGTAGCGGGGAACAAGAGCCAGAGCAACGCTATGGCTCTTGTTCTTCTCCGTTCCCCGCCAGACCACGTAGGGTGGTTCCCCGTTCCACGCATTCACGCATGCACATACCGCGCAGCGCCGCCGATCCAGCGCTCAATCAATTGCTCGGTCTGCGCGGGATGCTCGGCCAGCATGCGCTCGCCCACTTGCTGCACGGCCGGTAGCAGGTGGGCATCGCGCGCGAGGTCGGCGATGCGAAAGCTGAGCTGCCCGGTCTGGCGCGTGCCGAGCACCTCGCCAGGACCGCGCAGCTCCAGGTCCTTTTCGGCAATACGGAAACCGTCGTTGGTCTCGCGCATCACCTGCAGCCGCTCGCGCGCCAGCTGACCAAGCGGCGGCTGATAAAGCAGTACGCAGTTGGAGGCCACAGCGCCGCGCCCTACCCGGCCGCGCAGCTGATGCAGCTGCGCCAGGCCCAGCCGCTCGCTGTTCTCGATCACCATCAGGCTGGCGTTGGGCACGTCGACGCCCACCTCGATCACCGTGGTCGCCACCAGCACGGACAGCTCGCCGGCCTTGAACGCGTCCATCGCCGCCTGCTTTTCCTTGGGTTTCATGCGGCCGTGGATAAGGCCCACCTGGAAACCGATCAGCGCTGACGACAGTTCCGCGTGCGCCACCTCCGCCGCCTGCGCGCGCAGCTGCTCGGACTCCTCGATCAGCGTGCACACCCAATAGACCTGTCTGCCTTCGCCGCACGCGGCGTGGATGCGCTCGATCACGTCGAAGCGACGCGCGTTGGAGATAGCGATGGTCTGCACCGGCGTGCGGCCCGGCGGCAGCTCGTCGATCGACGATACGTCCAGATCGGCGTACGCGCTCATCGCGAGCGTGCGCGGAATCGGCGTGGCGGTGAGTACCAGCTGATGCGGCACCAGGCCGCTGACGTGGTCGGCGCCTTTGTCGCGCAGGGCCAGGCGCTGCTGCACGCCGAAGCGATGCTGCTCGTCGACGATGACCAGACCGAGCTGCGAAAACGTCACGCCTTCCTGCATCAGCGCATGCGTGCCGATCGCCATCGAGGCACCGCCGGCGATGCGCTGCATCGCCTGCTGGCGCGCCTTGCCCTGCTGCTTGCCGACCAGCCATTCCACGGCGATACCCAGCGGCTGCAGCCAGTGCCGAAAATTACGCAGATGCTGCTCGGCCAGCAATTCGGTCGGCGCCATCAGCGCCACCTGCTGGCCGGATTCGATAGCCGCCAAGGCGGCCAGCGCAGCCACCACGGTCTTGCCGCTGCCCACATCGCCTTGTACCAGCCGCAGCATCGGCTTGCGCTGCGCAAGATCGCGCGCCACCTCAGCCGTCACGCGCTGTTGCGCATTTGTCAGCGCAAACGGCAGCTCTTCCAGCAACTGCGCGCGCAAGCATCCGTCGCCGCCAAGCGCGGGCGCGCGGCGGCGACGCACGGCGGCGCGCATACGCCTGAGGCTCAAGTGCTGAGTCAGCAATTCCTCGAAGGCCAGCCGCTGCTGCGCGGGATGACGGCCGAGCGTGAGCTGGGCCAGGTTCGCATCCGGCGGCGGTCGATGCACGTAGAGCAGCGCATCGCGCAACGACGTAAGCCCATGCTCGGCGCAGAGTTCCGGTGGAATCAGTTCCAGCTGCGCGGCGGGCGGAAGCAGCGCCAGCGATTTGGCGATCACACCGGCCAGCCGCTTTGTGCCAAGGCCTTCGGTGGTGGGATACACCGGACTCAGCAATTCGTCGACCGCCGCCAGCTCATCGCCGCTCAGGCGCTGATAGGTCGGATGCACCATCTCCAGACCCTGCGCCGCGTGACGAACCTCGCCGAAGCAAAGCACGCGCGCGCCGACTTTCAGCTGCTCGGCCTGCGCGCGGTTGAAATGAAAAAAACGCAGCGTCAGGGTCTGACCGCTGACATCACCGATGGCGACTTTCAGCTGCGGGCGAAAGCGAAAGCCTCGCTCCACCGCCTCGACCACCCCCTCGCCCTGCGCGCGCTCGCCGACGCGCAGGTCGGCGATGGCCGTGACGCGCGTCTTGTCCTCGTATCGCAGCGGCAGATGAAACCAGAGATCCTGCAGGCGCTCCAAACCCAGCTTCGCCAGCGTGGCGACCAGCGCGGGGCCGACGCCGCTGAGCGTGCCTACCGGCGCAAGACCCGGGTCGGCATTGGCCGTTGGTGAAGGTCGAGGGGTGCGCGCGCTCATGGTCGCCAAGCCTAACCGAGCCAAGCCAGTTGCCGTAAGCCTGACGTTGCGGGCTAGGTCGACGCGCCCTGTCGGCACGCGCCGCGCATCAAGATCAGTCCAGCACCATTACCGCATCCACTTCGACCTGAGCGGCTTTCGGCAACGCGGAAACCTCGATGGTGGATCGCGCGGGGTACGGCGACTGGAAGTATTCGGCCATCACCGCATTGACCGTGGCGAAGTTGGCCAAGTCGGTGACATAGATACCGACGCGCACGATGTGAGCCAGCGAACCGCCCGCAGCCTGCGCAACCGCTGTCAGATTGTCGAACACGCGCCGGGTCTGGGCGGCGATATCGCCATCGACCAGCGCGCCGGTGGCCGGATCGAGCGGAATCTGGCCGGAAAAATACACGGTATTGCCGGCGCGCACGGCCTGCGAATACGGGCCGATAGCCGCAGGCGCCAGGTCGGTAGCGATGATGGTGCGAGACATGATTTTCCTTAGGAACGGGGACGGGGAACGGTGCGCCATCCGAAGTGCTTTGGCGGAATACGAAACGAGCATAAGCTGCCACGTCCATTTGGCAAGCCGCTTCTCGAGATCA
>CAIKJM010000090.1 GCA_903827735.1 uncultured Rhodanobacter sp.
ACGCCTACGAGTTCTACCTCAGCGTGCTACAGCTCGATCCAAAGAACGCGGTGGCGCGGGACGATCTGAATACGCTTTTCGCCCAAGCCTGCGACGACGTCGAGCAAGCGATCAACGCGCGCGATGTCGACGAAGCACAGCGTGAGCTTTCCCTGCTGCGCGATTACGACAGCAATAATTACAAGCTGGCGCTGCTGGGCAGCAAGCTCAGCGCGCAACGCATGGTGATGACGCGCGAGCACGAAGCACAGGCCGCGGCGATCCAGGCGCGCGCGGAAAACGCGGCTAGGTAGATAGTTTGTCGCTGCGCGAAGGTTTTGGAATGACGGCATGTCAACGCAGCAGGTGACCGACCTTTCGCAGCAGGACTTCAATCAGCTCGGGCTGCATGAAAGCGTAGTTGTCTGGGATATCCGCCACCACGACGCGTTTGCCTTTGAGGTGTTGACGGTGGCGCTGCATCAGCCGTCGCCGGTGCGACCGCTCCATCACCACAATGAGATCCGCCCAATCCAACTGATCGGACGATAGCGAAACATCGGCGTCATCGGCGAGCCCGGCGGAGTCGGTTTCCACATCCGGCCACCCGGCAAACACCTGTTCAGCCGTTGGGCTGCGCAGCCGGTTGCGGCTGCAAATAAACAGCACGCGGCACGCAGCCATCAGCCTGCCGCGAGATACTCGTCTTTCAGCCGTACGTAGTGGCTGGCCGAATACTGCAGCTGCTCGATCTGTTGGTCACTGAGCAGCCGCACGAACTTGGCCGGGTTGCCCAGCCACAGCTCACGCTCGCCGACGACTTTTCCAGGCGGTATTACGCTGCCCGCGCCGACGAAGCCGTATTTTTTTATCGTGGCACCATCAAGCACGGTCGAGCCCATGCCGATCAGGCAGAAGTCCTCGATGGTGCAGGCATGGATTACCGCGCCGTGGCCGACGGTTACGTCTTCACCGATGATCGTGGGAAACCCACCGGGCGAATACGGGCCGTCGTGAGTCACGTGCACGATGGTGCCGTCCTGCACGTTGCTGCGCGCGCCGACGCGGATGTAATGCACGTCGCCGCGCAGGACCACGCCTGGCCAGATCGAGACGTCGTCGCCCAGCACCACGTCACCAATCACGGTCGCCGCGGCGTCGACGTAGACGCGTTCGCCCAGCGTGGGCGCGATGCCTTTGTAACGGCGTAGAGAATTCATGCGGCCATTCTATGCGACGCGCGCCCAGACGATAGGCTCAAGCGATCTTGAATATGTCGACCGCCGCATCGTTTCCCGACGCGGCGCCAGCCTCGAGTATCTCGACCGCATGCCGGTAGCCCGAGTCAATCGCGCGCTGCCAGTCCTTCCAGTCGAGCATGCCGATGTGGTCCAGCGGCGGCGTGAACAGCAGCTGCGCCTGCGCGCGTCGGCGCAGGCTGGCCTCCTCACCGTTGACCATGCCGGCGCGCACCAGGGTGGAAACCAGTCCCGGTCGTTGCACCGCTTTTCGCTGCAGTAACAGTCGCCACCACGGCGGGCTGGAGGACTCTTCAACGTCGGTACGCAGCGCGATATCCGCCTGCACGTCCAGGGCGGTGATGTGCGCGATGCCATCGGCGGCCATCACGTCGGTGGGCAGGTTGTTGACCAGCGCCCCGTCCACATGCACCTCGCCGTGCTGCAGCACCGGCGGCAGCACGCCGGGTATCGCGCTGGAGGCGCGCAGCCACAGCCACAGCGGCCCGTGCCGATGCACGGCCTGGCCGCCGCCGGAGAGCCGGGTCGATACGCAGAAATAGGGTAGATGAAGATCCTCGATGCTCAGCACGCCGAACGTGCGGCGCAGCATGCGCGAGGCGTGTTGGCCGCGCGTCAGTGCCAGTAGCGGCAGGGTCCAGTCCGACAGCGGTCTTCCTTCGACGAAGGCACGGCGGAAGATCTCGGTCATCGTTTGGATATCCCAGCCGTTCGCCACGCCGGCACCGAGGATGGCGCCAATGCTGGTACCGCCGACGGCATCGAAATCGTGGCCCGCCTCGCGCAGGGCGCGCAGCACGCCCAGATGCGCCAACCCGCGCGCGCCGCCGCCGGCCAGCACCAGTCCGCGACCGTGGCCGCTGACCAGCCGCGCCATTCGCGCGATGTCGCCATCGCCGCAAATATGGTGATGCTGCAGTTCGCCGCTGAACGCCGCGCGCCAGCGCAGCGCTGCGCCCAGCGCCACCTGATGACCGGCATGCAGCAAGATCAGATGCCGCGGCCGATGGCGCGCACGCGAAGCGTGCACCGGCACCATCGTCGGCCAGTCGCGCGCCGGCTGTGCCGCCAGGGCAGGCAATAGCAGCACGTCGGCCTGACGCAGGCAGCGTTCGCGCCAGAGGCTGTTGTCGTTTCGTTGGCCGGGCACGTCGAGATAAATCACGAAGCGATGCTGTGCCTCGCGCGCGGCAAACCAGTCGCTGCCGCGTCCGTGTCCCAGTTCGGCGTCGACCACGAGACAGCTGCCGTAGGTTTCCAGCGCCATCACCAGCTGCATGGTCAGCGCGCGCGCCGGCACCGCGCCATCGAACGGCAGCACGGCGAAGGTTCTCGGCAGCCCGGGCGTTTCTTCGCCGCGGTCACGCCGCTGCAGGCGTTCGATCGCGGCGCGCGCGACGCCGAGCAGCGCCTGC
>CAIKJM010000091.1 GCA_903827735.1 uncultured Rhodanobacter sp.
ACGCTCGACGTCGCGGCGCCCGGCTCCTACAGCCAGTTCGGCAAGCTCACCTCGATCAAGGAAGAGGCCGGCGTGCCCGACTGGAAGGAGATGGTTGCTCAGCTGGTCGAGGGCCACGAGATTGCCGCGCACACCGCTCGCGAAACCATCAAGGCTGCCGACGGCCCCGGCGACGAGGGCACGGCCGATATGGTCACCGGCCGCCTGAAAGAGCACGAGAAAACTGCCTGGATGCTGCGCTCGCTGCTGAAATAAGACTCGAACCACTCTCGGGTAACCACAGAACGGCGCCATTCTTCGATGGCGCCGTTCTCACGCTGGCCCCCGACCGCTAGCGAGCGTGAAGCATATCTGCCAAGGCTCTTTCCCCACCTGTGCTGACCTCGCGCTGACCACCTCGGGCAGCCTTGGTTGAGCCTACGTCCCGGTATTGGTTAAGCTTCCTAAGCTTATGCGCTTCAACGCAGGCTTTTTCGGGAATTTTTTTGAGCGCCACGGCAGCAAACCAAGACAGCAAGTACCCGCTTCTCTCCGCCCTGGCGATTGCGCTGGTCGTGGCCGCCCTGAATATCGGCTTGTGGTGGTGGGGCAACCTGCCCAACGGGCCGGGTGACTGGCACGGAAAAATCAATGGCCTCGCCTACACGGGATTCCAGCGATACCAGAATCCGTTTAATCACGATTTCCCCACGGATGACCAGATCGCCGGTGATCTGAAGCTGCTGGCACAGTACACGGACAACATCAGCACCTACTCGATGCAGGTGAACCCGCAAGTCTTGCGCTTAGCAGAGAAACAGGGTCTGAAAGTGATGGCCGGCGCCGAGATCGACAAGCGGCTGGATAACAACGAAAAGGAAATCGACGCGCTGATCGCGCAGGCCAGGCGCTACCCGGGCACCATTAACCGCGTGATCGTGGGCAACGAGGTGCTTTTCAGAAACGATCTGACGCCCGAAAAGATGATGGCCTACGCAGACCGAGTGCGTGCCGCGCTGCATCAGCCTGTATCCATCGCCGAGCCCAACTACATCTGGCTGAAGTATCCGGAGCTCGCCGACCATGTCGATTTCATCACCATCCATCTTTTTCCGTTCTGGAACGGCAAAGATCGCACCGACGCGATCAATGACGCCGTCGGTTCATACGAAGATGTTCAGAAGCGCTTTCCCAACAAGCACATTGTGGTCGGCGAAGTCGGTTGGCCGTCCGCCGGCGATCGTCAGCAGCGCTCCGACCCCTCTATATCCAATGAGGCGATCTTCGATCGTGAGTGGCTCAATGAGGCAAAAAAACACCACATCGACTACTACCTGTTCGAAGCCTTCGACCAGCCGTGGAAAGAAGCTCTCGGCGAAGGCCGCACCGGCGCCTATTGGGGCGTGTTCAACGCCGATCGTCAGCTGAAGTTTCCGCTGACCGGCTCGATCATCGAAGACACCAACTGGCCGTGGAAGGCGCTGGCCGCCAGTCTCCTCGCGCTGCTGCCGATGATCTGGTTCGCGCGCCGCTTCAGTCGCTTCAAGCCGATGGGCCGGTTGTTTTTCTGCGCATTGATCCAGCTGGCCTGCGGGCTGCTGACCTGGTCGGCAACGCTGCCGTTCAACTTTTATTTGAGCTGGATCGACTGGACCATGCTGGCGCTGCTGTTTCCGGCGCAGATCGCGATTCTCGCCATCTTGCTGATCAACGGCTTCGAATTCACCGAAGTGCTGTGGCGCCGCCAGTGGGTGCGCAACGCCGGCATGCTGCGGCCGGATCGCCCGGAAAAGCAGCCGTTCGTGTCGATCCATCTGGCCTGTTACAACGAGCCGCCGGAGATGGTCATCATCACGCTCGATTCGCTGGCCGCGCTCGACTACGCCAACTTCGAAGTGCTGGTGATCGACAACAACACCAAGAATCCGGACGTGTGGAAACCGGTGCAGGCGTACTGCGAGCAGCTCGGCAAGCGCTTCCGCTTCTTCCATCTGGAACCGTGGCCGGGCTTCAAGGCCGGCGCGCTGAACTTCGGCCTGAAGGAAACCGACCCCGCCGCCGACGTGGTGGCGGTGATCGACGCCGACTACGAGGTGCGCAGCGACTGGCTGGCCACACTGACCGGCCACTTTCACGACCCCAAGGTCGCCGTGGTGCAGTGCCCGCAGGCGCATCGCGAGTTCGAGAACAATACGTTCCGCCGCATGACCGCGTGGGAATACGACGGCTTTTTCCGTATCGGCATGCATCACCGCAACGAGCGCAACGCCATCATCCAGCACGGCACCATGACCATGGTGCGACGTTCGGCGCTGGAAGGCACCGGCGGCTGGTCGGAGTGGACGATCTGCGAGGACGCCGAGCTTGGCCTGCGCCTGATGCACTCCGGCTACGACCTGGTCTACGTCGACGAGCTGATGGGCAAGGGTCTGACCCCGGCCGACTTCAAGGCGTACAAGAGCCAGCGCTACCGCTGGGCCTTCGGCGCGATGCAGATCCTAAAGGGCCGCTGGCGCTGGATGACCACACCCGGCCCGCTGTCCGGCGGTCAGCGCTTCCACTTCCTCACCGGCTGGTTCAGCTGGTTCGCCGACGCCCTGCATCTGCTTTTCAGCCTGATGGCGATTTTCTGGACCGCCGGCATGGTTGCCTTCCCCGAACTGTTCAGCCTGCCGATGCAGCTGTTCCTGATTCCGATCATCGGATTCTTTTTCGCCAAGGCGATCTTCGGCATCGTGCTCTATCGCGCCCGCGTTCCGTGCAGCTGGTACGACACGCTCATGGCTTCACTGGCCAGCATGGGCCTGAGCCACGCGATCGCCCGCGGTATTCTGCACGGCCTCACGCGCGAAAAAACCTCGTTCGTGGTGACCGCGAAGAGTCGGCGCCTGGGCGAATCGAGCTTCGCGGCGTTCGCACCGGTGCGCGAAGAAATGATGATGGCCTTCGCCATCAGCATGTGCGTGGTCGGCATCGCCATGGGCTACGCCTCGCACCTCATCGAGGGCAAGCTGTGGATCTTCATCCTGTGCGCGCAGTCGATTCCGTATTTCTCGGCGGTCGCCGGTGCCTGGATCGCTCACCGGGCGGGTGACAAAGCGGGCTGATCACACGCGGCGGCGGCGCACGCCATCGGCTATCACGCAGCATCCTTGGCCAGCGGCGCCGATGCGGCGCAGCGCGCCTTCGTTCGAAAACGTCATGAACTCATCAGTTCTGCACTGATGAGTTCTGTATCGCTAGGTTACTTTCATACAACGCGGACACTTGTGTAAGTAAGTTCGACGCCACGCTGTGTCAAAGCTACCGAGGACGGAACCCCACGCATGCGCCGATTTTCACGACGCCCGCCATTTTTGCTGACCTTTTCGCTGCTGCTGTCGACGCCGCTGGCGCATGCCGCCGTCCAGCTGACGGTGGACGGCGTGGACGACACGCTCAAAGGCGCGGTGACGTCGGGCGTGGAACTGTCTCAGTACGCCGCACGCGACATCAGCGCGGCGCAGGCGCGACGCCTCTACGAGCGTGCGCCGGATCAGGTCAAGGCCGCACTGGCGCCTTACGGCTATTACGAGGCGACCACCACCGGCGACATCACTCAGGTCGGCAAGGACTGGAAGGTGACCCTGCACGTCAAACCCGGCGAGCCGGTGAAAATCACCGCCGTCCACCTCGCAATGGACAAACAGGCATCCGACATCGCAGCGATCCGCCGCGCCATGCGCGCGCTGGAGCGCCAGCAGGGTCAGCCGCTCAACGACGGCGCCTACGATGACCTGCGCGATCGCATCAGTGGTTCGCTGACGGCCAACGGGTTCCTTGACGCCAAGCTGGTCACGCATAGGGTCGAAGTGAATCGCGCGGAGCACAGTGCGGTGATCAATCTTTCTTGGCGGGCGGGCCAACGCTATCGCTACGGTCAGGTGCATTTCGACAATTCGCAGTTCCGCGAGGATTTTCTCGAGCGCTATGTGCCGTTCAAGCCCGGCGACTATTTTTCGCAGGATCAGCTGCTGCAGCTGCAGCAGGCCCTGAACGGCGCCGACTATTTCTCGGTCGTCAACGTGCTGCCTGATGTGGACACCGCGAAAAACGGCGTAGTCGACATTAGCGTGCAGCTGGCACCAGCCAAGCGCACGATCTATACCGGCGGTCCGTTCATCGGTACCGATACCGGCCTGGGACTGCGCGGCGGCATCGAGCGGCGCTGGGTCAACGACCGCGGACACAAGTGGAAAAACGAAGTGGTGCTGGCGCAGCGCCTGAAAACGGTCTCCACGCTTTATTCCATTCCCCTGCCCGGCCAGAACCAGCGCAGCCTGAACTATGGCGCCACTTACCGCGACTCCAATACCGATACGTCGCAATCGCGCACGCTCGAGCTGGTCGCCAACGAAACCGAGCTATGGCACGGGTGGACCCGTACGATCGGCCTGCATGCACTGTCGGGCACGTTTACCGTCGGCAAGATAGGCAACGAGCCGGACAACACGCCGGGTCTCGAACATGGCCGCAGCACCGAGGTGTTTGGCCAGGCGTCGCTGTCGCGCAAAAAGGCCGACAACCCCAACTTCGTCCACCATGGCTGGTCGTTGAGCCTTACCGCCAGCAGCACGGCCGGTACGCTGCTGTCCGATGCGCGCTTCAGCCAGCTGATGGCCAACGCGAAATGGATCGACGCGTTCGGCGCCGACGAGCGCAACCGGCTGATACTGCGCGGCACGGCTGGCGTTACCTGGACGAACGACTTCACCGCCCTGCCGCCGCAGCTGCGCTTCTTCGCCGGCGGCGATCAGTCGATCCGCGGTTATGGCTATCAGCAGGTCGGGCCGCTCAACAGCTACGGCCGCGTCATCGGCGGTGAAAATCTGCTGGTCGCTAGCACCGAAGTGGAGCACTACTTCACCCGAACCTGGGGCATGGCCGCATTCGTCGATGCGGGCAACGCTTTCACCGGCACTGATTTCAGCCCCGTGGTCGGCGCTGGCCTCGGCGTGCGCTACCTGTCGCCGGTGGGCATGATACGGGTCGACATCGGCACCCCCATCCACAACTCACGCCAGAGCGGTCTCGAACTGCATCTAGTGATCGGGCCGGATCTATGAACGACGTCGGCAGCGTAAATTCACCTACCGCTTCCACGGAGGCGCCTCGCCGCCGCTGGCTGCGCGGGATCGGCGCCATCGTGATGGTGCTGTTGCTGCTGATCGTTGCCGGCAGCGCGTGGCTGCTTGGCACATCATCCGGCTTGCGCTTCGCGCTGGCGCGCGCGCAGTCGCTGACGCACGGTGCGCTGCAGGTGCAATCGGCCGATGGGCGCCTGCTCGGCCCGCTTGATCTCGCCGGCGTGCGTTATCGCGACGGAAGCGGAGTCGACGCGCAGGTTGCCAAGGCGCACCTCGACCTGCGCGCGTGGCCGCTGCTGCACCGTCAGCTGCACGTACTCGATCTTGATGTGGAAGGCGTCAGCGTGGCTCTGGCACCGAGTTCGCCGAGCGCGGAAAAAAACGATTCGAGTTTTTCGCTGAAACCGCCGCTCGACCTGCTGCTCGACCGCGTACACGTGGGCACGGTGAATATCACCCAGGCCGGCCAGCCGGTGTTTGCCTCGAACACGCTCGACCTGGCCGGCAGCTGGACCGGCAACGGCATCGAACTGCGCCAGCTCGATCTGCGCTCGCCGGACGGCAACGCCGCGCTCGGGGGCAAGCTGGCAGTCGGCAAAAATTATCAGGGCGACGGCACGGCCAGCTTCGCCTGGAAGGTCGGCGGCACCGATTACGCAGGCAGCCTTGCCGCGCACAGTGACGGCGAGCGCGCGCACGTGAACTTCAAACTGGCGCAGCCGATGGTTGCGCAGCTGCAGCTCGATCTTCAGCAAAGCGGTGATTTCATTTGGACGGCCAAACTTGACGCGCCAAGCTTCGATCCGAAGCCGCTGATCGGCCCTAGCTCGCTTACGTCATTGGCCGTTTCGCTGCAGGGCCACGGCGATCGCTGTAGCGGCAGCCTCGACGGCACGCTCGACCTCAACAACTACAAGCTGCTGCTGCAGCCGCTCAGCGTGCAGTTCAGCCATGACTTCAAGACGCTGACCCTGCGTCAGCTCACCGTCGGCTCGCCGCAAATCAAGGGCAGCATCGCCGCCACCGGCACGGTACAGCTCGACGCGCAGCCGATTAGTGCGGACTTGGCCATCCGGTGGAACGATCTGCAGCTGCCGACCGAGCTGGTCGGCCAGCCGCTGGCCAGCCACGGCACGTTGAAAGCCAAAGGCAGCGCGAACAGCTACCACGCGGAAGGCGATGTCGCGATCGGTCCGCCCGGCAGGCTGGCATCGCTGGCGCTGAATCTCGACGGCACGCCGCAGCAGATCGCGCTGCACACGCTGGCGCTGAAGCAGGCGCGTGGCGGCATGCAGGTCAACGGCACGCTGACCCTGCAGCCGGCGCTGGCCTGGCAGGTCGACGCTACCGCCGATCAGCTCGATCCCGGCCAACTGCTGGCCGGTTGGAACGGATCGCTGAACTTCGACATCGCCAGCCGCGGCACGCTGCCGCAAAACCGCCCCGACGTCACGCTGGAGATCCGCAAGCTGGTCGGCACACTGCGCCAGCGCGCGATCAGGGGCGACGGCAGCCTGCATCTTTCGCCCGACGAAGTCGTCGACGGCCAGCTCAACCTGGCTTCGGGCGGCAGCACCGTGCGCGTCGACGCAAAAAGATCAGGCACCGGCGCCACCGTTACCAACGACGTCGCGCTCAATCTCGCCGTGACATCGCTAGGCGACTGGTTGCCCGCTGCCGTCGGCCGCTTGAACGGCGCGTTCCATGTGCGCGGCCGGCAGCCGAAGCTCAGCGTCGACGGTCAGCTGCAGGGGCAGTCGATCGCGTATCAGCAGCAGCGCGTCGCCGGACTGCAGCTGGATGCCAACGTGCCGGACATCAG
>CAIKJM010000092.1 GCA_903827735.1 uncultured Rhodanobacter sp.
GGTCGTCCCGGCTTGCGCGAACTGCCACTGGGCCGCCGCCGGCAGTGAATATGGCGAAGTGGTGGTTAGCTGAATCTCGGCAATGTCGATGGTCGAGCTGGAGGCCGTAGTGGGGTTGATCCAAACGTAGTTCCATACCGTGTTCGGATCGTTCGAGGTTATAACTCGTCCGGTGCTTTCGTTCCCCGTATCGGTGAATGACAGTGTACCAAGGAGCGTCCCGTTGGTGCTATTGGACGGAGCGGTCTGGCTTGCATACAGGTTGAGCACAGTGGTCGGATTGGCACCGCTCACATAGCCTTGGTCACTCGATCCAAACACCGTCACGCCGCGCACTACCGAAGAGGTGGCCAGGTGCTTGCCCACATAGGCCGTCGTGGTAACGGAGGCCAGCGAAGCGCAAGAGGCGATGGCCTGCGAGGTAGTTCCGTCGAAAGCTGCGGCTAGCCCGCCGCCTCCGGTCATGTTGCCGATGTTGGTGCCGCCCGAGATGGTTGCGGCCGATCCGGCAGATTGCGTCACGTTGAGCCAGCCGAGAGTGCTGTTGCTCATGATATAAAGGTCGGTCGCCGTGCCTGCGAACAGCGAGAGCGTCCCGTCGCTATTCAGCCCGAGGAAGGCGCCTCGACACTGCGCCGGAAGGTCGCCGGTAAATTCCGTCATTGACGGGACGGGTCCGTAGCCATCCCCGCGCGGGAAGACGTTTTGCACATACTGAGTGGTTTTGTTATCGTACGAGCTAACGTCAGGGCGCCACTCGCCCCAAGCTATCGCCGGCATTAGACCGCCCCAGCGGCCGGCGTGCGCGCCGTAGTCTTCTCCGCAGTATCGGCGTCAATCGACTGCCGCATGGCTACCTTTGCCGAGTCGGACAGCATGTCAGCCTTTTCCATTTGGTCCTGAGCGAGCTCGTAAAACTCTTGCGCGCGCTGGTCGTTGAGCACGAACGCATTGGCGAAGAACAGCCCGAGCGAAAGGTAAATGTCCGGGTGCTTGGTCATCATCCAGTTGGTGTTGTTGGTGATGAGCGTAGGAATCTGCTGGTAGTAATAGAGCGTCACATTCCCGGTTGCAGCGGGGCGAATAAATAGCGTGTTGGCCATCACCGTGAACATGGTAGGGTCAAGTCCGGCACGATAGCGAAAGCGCCACTCTTCGCCGTCAGCCTCGACGAAACGCAAGTCAGCCGTACGCACGCCGACCCAAATGGCCGAAATCCATTCGAGGAAATCTGTCGGGAGGCTAACCGAGCTAACAGAGATGGCCCGAGTGACAGACGCCTCCATATCAGGCGTGCGCACCACGCGATTCATGATCGCTTCGGATTGCGTGATAAAATCAGGAATATAGGTCGCCAAGTCGCTGCGGGCCATGTAGTTGCCTACAGCGGCTTGGAGATCGGTATAACTGGCGAGGCTCATACGATCCACCCCATCGGCCTGATTGGTCCGCCGATGCCGGCCTGGGTCATGGCGCCAAGCTTCTCAATCTCGCCCATGATTTCGTCCCGGCGCGCCTTGAACATAAGCGCCCTATCAGCGTTGAGCACGAAGGCTTGCGCCTCGACCAGGCAACCGAAC
>CAIKJM010000093.1 GCA_903827735.1 uncultured Rhodanobacter sp.
CCGGTTACCTGACCCGTCGACTCGTCGACGTGGCGCAGGACGTCGTGATCACGATGGACGATTGCGGCACCGAGAACGGCGTCATCATGCAGCCGATCGTCGAAGGCGGCGACGTGGTCGAGCCGCTGCGCGAGCGCGTGCTCGGTCGCGTGGTGGTCGAGGACGTTTATGGCCCCGGCGACGACGATCAGCCGATCGTCACCCGCGACACCCTGCTCAATGAGGCCCTGGTCGAGAAGCTGGACAAGGCCGGCGTGCAGATCATCAAAGTCCGTTCGCCGATCACCTGCGCCGCCGCCCACGGCGTGTGCAAGTTCTGCTATGGGCGCGATCTGGCTCGGGGTCACCTGGTCAACATGGGTGAGGCCGTCGGCGTGGTTGCCGCACAGTCCATCGGTGAGCCCGGTACCCAGCTGACCATGCGTACATTCCACATCGGCGGCGCGGCTTCGCGTGCGGCAGCAGTGGACAACGTCACGGTAAAGACCACCGGCTCGCTGAAGTTCAACAATCTCAAGTCGGTGCAGCACAAGCAGGGTCATTTGGTAGCTGTTTCGCGTTCAGGCGAACTGAGCGTGATCGATACCAGCGGCCGCGAGCGCGAGCGTTACAAGGTGCCTTACGGCGCCATCATCGCGGTCAAGGACGGTGCGCCGGTCAAGCCGGGCCAGACGGTAGCCAACTGGGATCCGCATACCCATCCGATCGTCACCGAAGTGGCCGGCGTGGTGCGCTTCATCGACTTCCTCGATGGCGTCACCGTGCAGAGCCAGACCGATGATCTGACCGGCCTGGAGTCGGCGGTAGTCACCGATCCGAAGCGTCGCGGTGCGCAGGCGAAGGACCTGCGCCCGATCGTGCGCCTGGAAGACAGCAAGGGCCGTGAGCTCAAGCTGCCGGGTACCGACATCGCCGCGCAGTACTTCCTCCCAGCCGGTGCCATCGTGTCGATCCAGAACGGTGCCGAAGTGGGCGTGGGCGACGTGGTTGCCCGTATCCCGCAGGAGACCTCCAAGACCCGTGACATCACCGGTGGTCTGCCGCGCGTGGCCGACTTGTTCGAGGCACGCAAGCCGAAGGAGCCGGCGATCCTCGCGGAGCGCTCGGGCATCATCAGCTTCGGCAAGGACACCAAGGGCAAGCAGCGCCTGATCATCAAGGACGTGGACGGCAACGAGCACGAGGAGCTGATCCCGAAGTGGCGTCAGGTCATCGTGTTCGAGGGCGAGCATGTCGAGAAGGGCGAAACCGTCGTCGACGGCGAGCCGAGCCCGCATGACATCCTGCGCCTACTAGGCGTGGAGCCGCTGGCCTCGTACCTGGTCAAGGAAATTCAGGACGTGTATCGCCTGCAGGGCGTGAAGATCAACGACAAGCACATCGAAGCGATCATTCGCCAGATGCTGCGCAAGGTCGAGATCGTCGAGCCAGGCGAGAGCCATTACCTGCGCGGCGAGCAGGTCGAACGCGTGCGCATCAATGGCGAAAACGATCGCGCGATCGCCAAGGGTGAGCGTCCGGCCGAATATCAGTCGGTATTGCTTGGTATCACCAAGGCGTCGCTGGCTACCGAGTCGTTCATCTCGGCAGCGTCGTTCCAGGAGACCACTCGCGTTCTGACCGAGGCAGCCGTTCGCGGCACCCGTGACACCTTGCGCGGGCTGAAGGAAAATGTTATCGTCGGCCGCTTGATTCCGGCTGGTACGGGCTTGGCATACCACGCGGCGCGTCGTCGTCAGGGTGGCTTGACCGATTCGGAACTGGATGCGCTGTCTGGCTCCACTCCGGTTGTGTCGTTTGCCGAGGCGCCGGCCGGTGGCGATGACGGTTCAGAGTAAGCCTGCTCAAGGTTTGTCTCGCTGACATACGTAGGAGGTGCATGGATGCACCTCGTGTTCGGCTCAAGGATGGCAGGGTTTTCGGTTGCCTCTGGCGATCCGCCCATGTTAAATTTCCGCTTCTTGGCAGACCGAGTACGTTCGGGCTGCCTTTGATGTTTTCAGAATCAGGTTTCCAGGATTAGCTTCGCATGACGACAGTCAATCAATTGGTGCGCAAGTCCCGCAGCCCCAAGACCTACAAGAGTGGGTCGCCGGCTCTGCAGAGCAGCCCGCAGCGCCGCGGCGTCTGCACGCGCGTTTACACAACCACCCCGAAAAAGCCGAACTCGGCCCTGCGTAAGGTTGCCAAAGTGCGCCTGACCAACGGCTTCGAGATCATCAGCTACATCGGTGGTGAAGGTCATAACCTGCAAGAGCATTCGGTGGTGCTGATCCGCGGCGGTCGCGTCAAGGATCTGCCGGGTGTGCGCTACCACACGGTGCGCGGCAGCCTCGATTGCGCTGGTGTCACCAAGCGTCGTCAATCGCGCTCCAAGTACGGCGCCAAGCGCCCGAAAAAATAATTTGCTCCATTGAAGAGTGCAGCCACGGATGGCTGCTTTTGTTACGCGGGCAGGATGCTCGCAAAAAAACAACGGACAACAAACATGTCGCGTAAAGGTTCACACCCCGCCCGTCAGATCCTTCCCGATCCGAAGCACGGCAGCCAGCTTATCGCCCGTTTCATCAATATGGTGATGAAGAGCGGCAAGAAGTCGGTCGCCGAGAGCATCGTTTACGGTGCGCTGCTGCACATTGGTGAGAAGAACGGCGAGCCGGTTGCGCTGGTCGAAAAAGCGCTCAACAACATTGCGCCTGCCGTCGAGGTAAAGTCGCGCCGCGTCGGTGGTGCTACGTATCAGGTGCCGGTTGAAGTTCGTCCGGGTCGTCGCATGGCGCTGGCCATGCGTTGGGTCATCGATGCGGCGCGTAAGCGTGGCGAGACCTCGATGCCGAAAAAGCTTGCCGCCGAGTTGCTGGAAGCCTCGGAAAGCCGCGGTGGCGCTGCCAAGAAGCGCGAAGAAACGCATCGTATGGCCGAGGCCAACAAGGCGTTCTCGCACTACCGCTGGTAATTTTCAGCGGTACCTGCAAGTGCTACGAGTTTTTCCGAGGTCTTTCCTGTGGCACGCACCACTCCCATCGACCGTTATCGTAATTTCGGCATCATGGCCCATATTGATGCCGGGAAAACTACGACAACGGAACGCATCCTGTTCTACACCGGCGTAAGCCACAGGATTGGGGAAGTGCACGATGGTGCAGCCACGATGGACTGGATGGAGCAGGAGCAGGAGCGCGGTATCACCATAACGTCGGCGGCGACGACGGCGTTCTGGAAGGGCATGGATCAGTCCATGCCCGAACATCGCTTCAATATTATTGACACGCCGGGGCACGTTGACTTCACAATCGAAGTTGAGCGGTCCCTTCGCGTTTTGGATGGCGCTGTTTTCGTTCTGTGCGCCGTCGGTGGCGTGCAGCCGCAGTCCGAAACGGTGTGGCGTCAGGCGAACAAGTACTCGGTACCTCGGCTCGCGTTCGTCAACAAGATGGACCGTACCGGTGCCGATTTTGACGGCGTCGTTGGTCAACTGAAGTCCCGTCTGGGCGCTAATCCGGTACCCATGCAGGTGCCGATCGGTGCGGAAGACGGCTTCGAAGGCGTTGTCGATCTGATCAAGATGAAAGCGGTGATCTGGGATATGGAATCCCAGGGCATGAAGTTCGACTACCGGGATATTCCGGCGGATCTGAAAGACGCTGCCACCGAAGCGCGTAATTTCATGGTCGAAGCGGCGGCGGAAACGTCCGAAGCGCTGATGGACAAGTACCTGGAAGAGGGTGACCTGGCTGAGGACGACATCCTCGCCGGCATCCGCGCAGGGACTTTGGCGGCAACCTTGATTCCGGTGTTTTGCGGTTCGGCGTTCAAGAACAAGGGCGTGCAGGCCATGCTCGACGCGGTGGTGCAGTTTCTGCCATCGCCGGCCGATCGCCCTCCGGTCAAGGGTCTTGATGAGAATGGGCAAGAAATCACCCGCACGGCGGGCGATGAGCAGCCGTTCGCGGCGCTGGCTTTCAAGATCATGACGGACCCTTTCGTTGGCTCGCTGACGTTTTTTCGGGTCTATTCGGGCGTTTTGAAGTCTGGTGACGCGCTATACAATCCGACCAAGAGCAAGAAAGAACGGATCGGTCGCCTGCTGCAGATGCATGCAAACGACCGCCAGGAATTGAAAGAAGTCTGCGCCGGTGATATTGCCGCGGCGGTTGGCTTGAAGGATGTCACCACTGGCGACACCTTGTGCGCTCAGGATCACCTGATCACGCTGGAACGGATGGTTTTTCCGGAACCTGTCATAGCCATGGCGGTCGAGCCGAGAACCCAGTCGGATCAGGAGAAGATGGGAGTGGCGCTGGGCCGTCTCGCCTCGGAGGATCCGTCTTTCCGCGTGCGCACCGATCCAGAGTCGGGCCAGACCATCATTGCCGGCATGGGTGAGCTGCATCTGGATATTCTGGTTGACCGGATGCGGCGCGAATATCAGGTGGATGCGAACGTTGGCAAGCCGCAGGTGGCTTACCGCGAGACCATTCGTAAATCGGTCAAGCAGGAAGGCAAGTTCATTCGCCAGTCCGGTGGCAAAGGTCAGTATGGCCACGTGGTGCTGGAGATTGTTCCGCAGGAGCGCGGGCATGGTTACGTGTTCGAGAATGCCATCGTCGGCGGAGCGATTCCCAAGGAATTCATTCCGGCGGTCGACAAGGGAATTCAGGAGGCGATGACTTCTGGTCCGCTGGCCGGGTTTCCGGTGGTCGACATCAAGATCCGGCTGATCGACGGCTCGTATCATGAGGTCGATTCGAACGAAATGGCGTTTAAAATTGCTGGTTCCATCGGCTTCAAGGAGGGTTTTCAAAAGGCCAGCCCGGCTTTGTTGGAGCCCGTGATGAAGATCGAAGTAGTCACGCCCGAGGATTACATGGGTGACGTCATGGGTGACTTGAGTCGTCGTCGCGGCGTGCTGCAGGGCTCCGAAGACACCAACTCGGGCAAGGTGATCAACGCGACCGTTCCGCTTGGTGAGATGTTTGGTTACGCCACCAGTTTGCGTTCGCAGACCCAGGGC
The DNA here is from genome assembly GCA_903827735.1 of uncultured Rhodanobacter sp. GTDB lineage: Bacteria > Pseudomonadota > Gammaproteobacteria > Xanthomonadales > Rhodanobacteraceae > Rhodanobacter. The sequence goes on from CAIKJM010000093.1 coordinate 5,015, forward strand.
CGCGCCACGTACACTATGGTGTTCGATCACTACGCCGAGGCGCCGAACAACGTCGCCGAGCAGGTCATGAAAAGGGCCTGAGGATTCAGCGGCAGAATCCAACTTTTTCGCATTTTGTATTTTTAATTTAGAGGTTTAGGTCATGGCAAAGGGTAAATTCGAACGCACCAAGCCGCACGTCAACGTCGGCACGATTGGTCACGTGGATCACGGCAAGACGACGCTGACAGCGGCGCTGACGAAAGTCGGTGCAGAACGTTTCGGTGGCGAGTTCAAGGCCTATGACGCGATCGACGCGGCGCCGGAAGAGAAGGCGCGTGGTATCACGATCTCGACCGCGCACGTGGAATACGAGTCGCCGAACCGCCATTACGCGCACGTCGACTGCCCGGGCCACGCGGATTATGTGAAGAACATGATCACCGGTGCGGCGCAGATGGACGGCGCGATCCTGGTGTGCTCGGCCGCGGACGGCCCGATGCCGCAGACGCGCGAGCACATCCTGCTGTCGCGTCAGGTCGGCGTGCCGTACATCGTGGTCTACCTGAACAAGGCAGACATGGTCGACGACGCCGAGCTGCTCGAGCTGGTCGAGATGGAAGTGCGCGAGCTGCTGAGCAAGTACGACTTCCCGGGCGACGACACCCCGATGATCCACGGTTCGGCCAAGCTGGCGCTGGAAGGCGACCAGAGCGAGATCGGCGTGCCGTCGATCATCAAGCTGGTGGACGCGCTGGATGCGTACATCCCCGAGCCGGTGCGCGTGATCGACAAGCCGTTCCTGATGCCGGTCGAAGACGTGTTCTCGATCTCCGGCCGCGGCACGGTGGTGACCGGTCGTATCGAGCGCGGCATCATCAAGGTCGGCGACGAAATCGAAGTGGTCGGCATCCGCAACACGCAGAAGACCACGGTCACCGGCGTGGAAATGTTCCGCAAGCTGCTCGATCAGGGTCAGGCGGGCGACAACGCCGGTCTGCTGCTGCGCGGCCTGAAGCGTGACGACGTCGAGCGCGGCCAGGTGCTGGCCAAGCCGGGCACGATCACCCCGCATACGGACTTCGAGGCCGAGGTGTATGTGCTGTCGAAGGACGAGGGTGGCCGTCATACGCCGTTCTTCAAGGGTTACCGCCCGCAGTTCTACTTCCGCACCACCGACGTGACGGGCGCTTGCGAGCTGCCCGAGGGCGTGGAAATGGTGATGCCGGGTGACAACGTGAAGATGGTGGTGAGCCTGATCCACCAGATCGCGATGGACGAAGGCCTGCGCTTCGCCATCCGTGAAGGCGGTCGCACCGTCGGCGCCGGCGTCGTGGCCAAGGTCATCAAGTAAGTAGCCACAGTAAGAGCGCCGCCCAACAAGCGGCGCTCTTATGAAAAGTCCGGCATGGATGCCGGGTATTGATCTTCGCCATCAAGGATGAAGGCTAAAATAGCGGTTGGCTGAAACAAATCTCTTCACGGGGCGAGCGGACTAAAACCGCTCGCTGTCGTGTTTACAGTTCAAGTCATGTACGCCAGTAGCTCAATTGGCAGAGCAGCGGTCTCCAAAACCGCAGGTTGGGGGTTCAAGTCCCTCCTGGCGTGCCACTTTCCCGAGGATCGATGACGGGTGACGATGGCAAGGCCGCCCGAATAGGGCCGGTATGCTGCTGACACTTGATCACTGTGCATGAATACCAAGGCAGAACAGCAGCCCAAAGGCACGAATGCCACCGATGTTGCCAAGCTGGTATTGGCAGGGCTGATACTGGTTGGCGGCATCTTCGCCTATTCCTGGTTCGGTAACGACGCCAGCATCCCCTCATCCGTGCGCCTGCTCGGCGTACTCGCGGCGGTGGTCATCGCGCTGGCGATAGCCGCATTTACGGCGCTCGGTCGCCGGGTGCGCAACTTCATCGGCGAGTCGCAGTTCGAACTGCGCAAGGTGGTCTGGCCGACCAAAGATGAGACGATCAAGACTACCGGCATCATCATCGTGGTCGTGGTGGTGCTGTCGCTGTTGCTTGGTCTGATCGATCTGATCCTGAAGTCGGTCATCCTCGACTGGCTGCTCAAGTTGGGTACCTGAGGTGGAAAACATGAGCAAGCGTTGGTATGTGGTGCACGCCTATTCGGGTTTCGAGAATCAGGTGAAGCGGTCCCTCGACGAGCGCATCAAGCGCGCCGAGATGGAAGAGAAATTCGGCGAAGTGCTGGTGCCGACCGAAGAAGTGATCGAGATGCGCGGCGGCCAGAAGCGTCGCAGCGAGCGCAAATTCTTCCCAGGCTACGTGCTGGTGCAGATCGAGACGAATACCGAGGGCAAGTCGCCGCGGATCGACGACGAATGCTGGCATCTGATCAAGGAGACGCCGAAGGTCATGGGCTTTATCGGCGGTACCGCCGACCGTCCGCTGCCGATCAAGGACAGCGAGGCCGAAGCCATTCTCAGCCGCGTCCGTGAAGGTGTCGAAAAGCCGCGTCCGAAGGTGTTGTTCGAGCCGGGCGAGATGGTTCGGGTCACCGAAGGTCCATTTAATGACTTCAACGGCGTGGTCGAAGAAGTCAACTACGACAAGAGCCGTCTGCGCGTTGCCGTGCTGATCTTCGGCAGGTCGACCCCGGTGGAGCTGGAATTCGGTCAGGTCGAAAAAGCCTGATAGCTAGGTCTTGTCTCGACCTCGGTTGCTGAATCCGCGCCTTTGGCACGGGGCTTGCTGAAAGCTAGGTCAATCTCTATACTGCGCGGTTCACGTCGAGGTCTAACGATCTCGGCGTGTCCGTGTTTTAGGGTTTGCACGATGCAGACCTTCCTTCCATCCAGGGACTGGTGAACAGCGAGGAGCCGCAAGGCGCCTGAACTCGCGAGGAAAAATGCCATGGCAAAGAAAGTTACTGGTTATATCAAGCTGCAGGTCAAGGCCGGTCAAGCCAACCCGTCGCCGCCGGTGGGTCCGGCCCTCGGTCAGCGCGGCCTGAACATCATGGAATTCTGCAAGGCGTTCAACGCTGCTACGCAGAAAATGGAGCCGGGTGCTCCGATTCCCGTGGTGATCACCGCTTACTCCGATCGCAGTTTCACCTTCGCGATGAAGACGTCGCCCGCCACCTTCTGGCTGAAGAAGCTGACCAATACGGCCAAGGGTTCGCCCAAGCCGAATACCGACAAGGTCGGTAAGGTCACGCGCGCCCAGCTCGAAGAGATCGCCAAGCAGAAAAGCGCCGACCTCACGGCCGCCGAGCTCGAAGCCGCGGTTCGCACAATCGCCGGCAGCGCCCGTTCCATGGGCCTGGTAGTGGAGGGTTAAGACATGACGACCAAACTCACAAAACGTATGAAGGCCGCGCAGGGCGCGGTGCAGCCGGGCAAGTTCTACGGTCTGGATGAAGCGCTGAAGATCATCAAGGACAACGCCAAGGCCAAGTTCCCCGAGTCGGTGGACGTGGCCGTGCGCCTGGGCATCGACGCAAAGAAGTCGGACCAGGGCGTGCGCGGTTCCTCGCTGCTGCCGCATGGCACCGGTAAGACCGTCAAGGTCGCCGTGTTCTGCCCGCCGGGTGAAAAGGCCGAGGCTGCCAAGGCCGCCGGTGCCGACGCCGTTGGTATGGACGATCTGGCCGAGCGCATGCAGGCTGGCGATCTCGACTTCGGTCGGGTCATCGCCACGCCGGACGCCATGCGCGTGGTCGGCAAGCTCGGTCAGCTGCTGGGTCCGCGGGGCCTGATGCCGAATCCGAAGGACGGCTCGGTCACCGCCGACGTCGCCACGGCGGTCAAGAACGCCAAGGCGGGCCAGGTGAAGTTCCGCAACGACAAGGCGGGCATCATCCACGCCACCATCGGCAAGGCCAGCTTTGACGCTTCGCAGCTCGCGGACAATCTCAACACCCTGATTGCCGATCTGCTGAAGGCCAAGCCGTCCACGGCGAAGGGCCAGTTTTTGCAGAAGGTTGCTCTGTCCAGCACGATGGGCGTCGGCGTCGCCGTCGATACCTCGACGCTGGCCACCGCCGCCAAGTAAGAGATCAAGTCCTATACCGGCCTAGCCCGGTATAGGCAGTTTTTGAGGGCAGCTCCGATGCCATTGGCGATCGGTGCGGCTGTCAAAGACCGCAGGCGTGACCAGCGTGCGAGGACGACGGGCAGGAGGCTCGCAAATGGCAGGGAATCGCCGTTGTCGCCAGCGGGGTCGCTTAATCGGACGCATCTAATCCGGCCAGCGTAGATGGTGCTGCCCATTCTGGAATGTTTTTCTGGAAAGGCCGACACCCGGGACCTTACGTCCCCGACGTCACGGACGGCGTCGCCCAGGACCGCAAGCGGCAGGAGCCGTAAGCGGAGTTCATTTGGAGGAGTGCAATGGCTCTAAATCTGTCCCAGAAACAAGAAGTAGTTGCCGAACTGGCAGAAGTTGCCTCGAAGGCTCACTCCCTGATCGCTGCCGAGTATGCGGGCACCACGGTCGCTCAGATGACCGCGATGCGCAAGCAGGCTCGCGAATCCGGCGTGTACTTGAGAGTTGTCAAGAACACGCTCGCTTCGCGCGCTGTAGCCGGTACCGACTTCGAGGTCGTTCAAGACGCTCTGGTCGGTCCCCTGCTGTACGCGTTCTCGACCGAAGAACCCGGCGCTGCCGGGCGTCTGATCAAGGAGTTCGCCAAGAGCAACGACAAGCTGAAGCCGAAGGTCGTTTCGGTCGAAGGCAAGCTGTTTGCCGCCGAGCACGTCGACGTGCTGGCCTCGTTGCCGACCCGTGAGCAGGCTCTTTCCATGCTGGCACGCGTGCTGGCCGAGCCCGCTGCGATGTTCGCCCGCGCCGTCAAGGCCGTGGCCGACAAGCAGGACGGTGGTGGCGAAGTTGCCGCCGAAGCTCCGGTCGAAGCCGAGCCCGCTTAAGTTCGCTTTCTATTTAACTGAATCCATTTCCAGAGGTAAATAAAATGTCCCTTTCCAACGAACAGATCGTTGAAGCCGTTGCCGCCAAGTCGCTCATGGAAGTGATGGAGCTGGTCAAGGCCATCGAAGAGAAGTTTGGCGTGTCCGCTGCTGCCCCCGTGGCTGCTGCCGGTCCGGCCGCTGCCGCTGCCGCTCCGGCGGAAGCGCAGACCGAGTTTGACCTGATCCTGAAGACCGCCGGCGCCAAGAAGGTCGACGTGATCAAGGCCGTCCGCGCGATCACCGGCCTGGGTCTGAAGGAAGCCAAGGACCTCACCGAGGCCGGCGGCGTCCTGAAGGAAGGCTTGTCGAAGGAAGATGCCGACAAGTTCAAGAAGGATCTCGAAGCTGCCGGCGCCACTGTCGAACTGAAGTAATCGGCGTTTGCGCGCCGATAGTTCGACTTGACGTCAAGCAAGCCTGGGGGCGAAAGCTCCCGGGCTTTGCCTGTTAACGGTGAACTTCACCCCCTCTGCGGCATCAAAACCTTACTGGCATTCAGAAACAAGCGGCAACAAGCACCTGCGACATCCGCAACTGCAGCATCGGTCAGAAGTCAGCACTGAAAGATCGACGATGTTTCTCCACGATCTTTGATTCATGCCTTTTGACGAAGCGGCGAACAAACCATCGTTTTCCGATTCATAGCGGCATCCATAGTTCTTATCATTTAGCCGGTGTGTGCACCACCGGCGTCACTGCGAACCGAGGCGCTCCCGATCATGGCCTACTCGTTTACCGAGAAGAAACGCATCCGCAAGGACTTTGGCAAGCGTCCGCCCGTACTGGGCGTACCCAACCTGCTGACCATCCAGACCGATTCCTACCGCGAGTTTCTCCAAGAGGAAATTTCGCCCAAGCAGCGCGCCGAAAAAGGCCTGCATGCGGCGCTGAAGTCGGTGTTTCCGATTACCAGCTATTCGGGCAATGCCGCGCTGGAGTACGTCGAGTATCGCCTTGGCGAGCCGGCGTTCGACGAACGCGAATGCCGCAACCGCGGTATGACCTACGGTGCTCCGCTGCGCACCACGGTGCGTCTGGTCATTTATGACAAGGACAGCCCGGCTTCGAAGAAGGTGGTCAAGTACATCAAGGAGCAGGAGGTCTACATGGGCGAAATCCCGCTCATGACCGATACCGGCACCTTCATCATCAATGGCACCGAGCGCGTCATCGTCTCGCAGCTGCATCGTTCGCCGGGCGTGTTCTTCGACCACGATCGCGGCAAGACGCACAGCTCGGGCAAGCTGCTGTTCTCCGCGCGCGTGATTCCTTACCGCGGCTCGTGGCTCGACTTCGAATTCGATCCGAAGGATGCGCTGTTCACCCGTATCGACCGTCGCCGCAAGCTGCCGGTGACCGTGCTGCTGCGCGCGCTCGGCTACAACAACGAAGAAATGCTGGGCATCTTCTTCGAGCACAACGTGTTCCACCTGGGCAAGAAGGGTGGCACCACGCTGGAGCTGGTGGCTGAACGTCTGCGCGGCGAAACGCTGAGCTTCGACCTCGCGGTCGGCGGCAATGTGCTGGTGGAAGCCGGCAAACGCATCACGGCGCGCCACGTGCGTCAGCTCGCGGCCGAGAACATCACCGCGCTGGAAGTGCCGGACGACTATCCGGTCGGCCGCATTGTGGCCACCGACATCGTCGATCCCGCCACCGGCGAGCTGCTGGCATCGGCGAATGACGAAATCACCGCCGAGCAGCTGGAAAACTTCCGCAAGGCCGGTATCGAAGTCGTGCCAACGCTGTACGTCAACGATCTGGATCGCGGTGCGTACATCTCGCACACCCTGCGCATCGACAACACCAAGACGCCGCTAGAGGCCCTGGTGGAAATCTATCGCATGATGCGTCCGGGCGAGCCGCCGACCAAGGATGCCGCGCAGAACCTGTTCTTCAATCTGTTCTTCACCTTCGATCGCTACGACCTGTCGAGCGTCGGCCGGATGAAGTTCAACCGCCGCGTGGGCCGCAAGGACATCCTCGGTCC
>CAIKJM010000094.1 GCA_903827735.1 uncultured Rhodanobacter sp.
TTGCAGCACCTGCTCGGCTCCTTCGGCCATGGGCTTGCGCTGATTGCTTGCTGCGCACAGCGTGCCGTAAAGCGCGCCATCGGGGGTGCGCACGGCGGTACTGGCATAGGTAGCAATACCCAGCTCCCGAGCTGCGGCCGTCTCGCCCCAGCGTTGGGCGACATCATCGGCGTAGAAGCAGCCTTCCTCCAGCGCTCGTTTGCACAACGTCGACTCCCAAGGTACCGATATTCCTTCGGGAATCTGCAGGCTCTGCGTGTTGCGTGCAAACAGTACATGCTGAACGCCGGTATTTTTATCGATCGTCGTGAGATAGGTCGACTCAAGTCCGGTGACAGCTTCTAGCATTTCCAGTAGCGGCCGCACCAGCTCTTCCAGCGTGTGCGCACGGGTCATGGAGACCGCAAGCTGGCCCACAAGATCAAATGCCGTGCCCTTGGATCGCGCCGTTGTCATCATCGCAGTAGGCACCGGTATCGTGGAGGCAAGAAATATTTGCAGAATGCCATTGCGCCAGCCATTTGCGAAAGTGGCGCCGCATTGCCGAGTTTGCTGGCATAAATGTATGGCGAGGCTGGCCGCCGACTCGCCCAGCGGCGACGCTAAGTGCCTATCGGCGACGTGCGCGGCATGGTCTACGCACAGCGCCTTTAGTGTGAAGAGCGCCGGGAACGGAGCCGCTCAACCACACTACCGGTCCGTCTAATCGCTAATGCGACTCTGACGAGCTAGAGCGCAATGAAGCCGGCATTGGCCGTCTGCAGAGAAGGCGCGGCAAAAAGAGGGTTTGCGGTAGAGCCAGAGTCGAGATGCTGCGCCCGCGCAAAGGCCTGCAAAGCATCGGCAGAAATCCGTATCGCCGGAATCTTTGCTGACATGTCCTGGGCAGTTTTTGGCGCGTATGCCTGCATCGGGACTTCGAAGGACACACGCAAAGCTAGCGAGTCTCCCTGGTCAGTCGCGATACGCTTGCGCAGCGCAAGATAGCTTTCGGCTACTTCGCGGTTTCGGGGTAACCCCGATGAATCCAGACGATCGAGCAACAGGTCCGCCAGCGCAGATTGATTCGTGGCCAAGGCCTCCCCGGCCGCATGGACTACGCATATGAGGCAGGGCGATTCGTGCATCAGCATGTTATCAACCATGCTGCGAGCGGCGCCGTGGTCTTGATGATCGATATAGGCAGCAAGCAGACTCTCCTGCGCTTGCGTGGAATCCGGGTAGTCGAGATACGCCCATTGCCACCGCATCACGTCCGACGACCAAAGTGGCACGGTGGCGCGGACATTGGCGAGCGAGGCAAAAAGCCATAGAGCTATTGTGCCGAAGGCGGCGATCCTGATCAGCACCAATCCCTGCAACAGGCGCGCCGACTGGGCGATCAACAAAGGAAGCAGGCCGCATGCGAGTGCCAGCGCGGTCATCGCGTAGCGTTCGTGATAGAGGCTAGCGTCAAACTTCACCGGCACAATGTGCAGCACCGGTAAAAGCGAAAACACCACGACCAGCAGCAGTATTCCCAACGCCTTACGGCGGACGCTCAGCACCAAAGCCGCGCCGACAAGTCCCGCAGCAGCGATGTCGGTCGCCATACTCGCCATGCTCAGGATGCGAAATTGATCCACGTCTACCGGATGAATCGGGTTCAGCCCCGTCATCGGCCATAGCAGCATTCGCAGATAATGCACAAGCAGATAGCTCACTTCCTGAACCCTTCCAAGCGCACCCAGGGTGCTTCCTTCAGTTGCCTGGACAAGGTGCCCGAGGTAATGGTGCCGAAGAGCGAGATAGCTAGCGCCGGCCAGCAGCATGCCGCCATAAAGGGGCGCCTTCGTCCTGATCAAGTCGCGCAAGCATGCAAGAGCACCTTCCCTCCTAGCGCCGGGGAACAGCAGCCAGTCCATGGCCAACAGAATCAAGGTAAAAGAAACAGCCGACTCTTTGCAGCACGCCGCCAGAAAGAAGCATGCTGAAACCGCGCCGACTCGCAACCAGGGCTTTTGTAACATCACGTTAGCCAGCAGGGCGAGCAGGGTAAACGTCGTCATCGCGAGGTCGTACTGACACCCGATCCACGACACCGGTTCGATCAGCAATGGATGCACGGCATAGATCAGCATCGACAGAAGTGCAGCCGATGATGAACGGTTGCCCGAGCTGACTTCCGACAAACGCAACGCCAGTAACCCGACCAAGACCACATTCAGCGCGTGAATGGCCAAGGAAACCGCGTGCATCGGCCCTGGCTGGTAGGCAAATACGTGCAGTTCCAGGCTGAAAAGCGCCATGACCAGCGGCCGGAAATACGTTGCGAAACCGTTGGTCTGCCCAATTAGCAACGTCCGCCATGGGTCCGGACCATGCGCTGAAATGCTGGTCAGGGAATCCAGCAGCTCATCCCACGCGAAGTCGGCCCGCATGACCGGCCAGTACAGCGCCAGCAGCGTGGCAAGCAGCAGCAGCGCCACTGCGGAAAAGCTATATCGTTGGGAGAGCCGTTTGATCATCAAGGGTAGGGATACGAAAGATGGCGCCTAGTGCGCTTAGCAAGAACCGTGCGAGCATGACCGATGCGCCGTAGATAGCGCGGGAAAGTGTTTGAGCGTGCGCAGGGGTAGTGAGATCAGTACGTTCGCTGCGCTGAGCGTTTGCCCGAAGCCATCATCGTTCTTTGATGGAGGGGGCTTTCCCCAGTCCATCCAGCCGGCAAGTTCAACGGGGCTGTGGATGGCGTTGCACATGCAGTGCTGACGAATAGGCAGCAAAGATGGTGGGCCCACGAGGACTCGAACCTCGAACCAAAGGATTATGAGTCCTCTGCTCTAACCATTGAGCTATAGGCCCTGTGCGGTTTGCAAGTGTAACGAATGCGGGTGAAAACGACGATGGGCAGGTGCCGCTGTGCGTCACTACGGGGACGTCACCTGCACATCGTAAAACGCTACTATCGGCTGCCGGTCGCAAGGCCGCAGGCGCATGGCCTGGTCCATGTTCAACGAACGGAGTTTGAAAAATCTATGAAGCGTTTACTGATTGCCGGTTTGATTGCTCTTGGCGCACTGATGGCTGCGCCTGCAATGGCGCAGGTCGTGCACCATCCCGTCCACCACCGGCCGGTGCATCACCGCGTGGTGCACCATCGTCCGCCGCCGCGCCATGTGGTGCACCACACGGTCCAGCACTGATCCTGTGGTTGACTAAAAACAAA
>CAIKJM010000095.1 GCA_903827735.1 uncultured Rhodanobacter sp.
CTATCTGCTGCTGGGTGAGGCTGACGAGCTGTCCGACAACACCAGCAAAGCGGTCGACGCGTACACCAAGGCGTTGCCGACAGCGAAGGACGGGGAAGCTGCCATCCGCGGTGGCCAAATTCTTCTCTCGCAGCAAAAATACGGCGCGGCCAAGTCGATGATCCAACAAGGCATCGACAAAGGCGTCAAGCAAAAGGGAGCGGCCTACATGTTGCTCGCCGAAAGCGATCGCGGCCTGAAGGACAAGGCCGGTGCCATTGCCGCCATGAAACAAGCCGCCCAAGATCCGCAGACGGCGGACAAAGCAAATGCGTGGCTGAAAAAGGCTGGCGCAGGCAAATAAATCGGAAAGCAAATGCCTCGCAGGCTAGATGGACGTCCATTTATCTGCTGTGTCGAGGTATACAAAAGCCGGATGCTGTTGTACCGTTGAAAACCTTTCCCTGCGTCTCCACAGCGGCGAGTTCCGTCCAGTCATCAGACGGTTTCAGGCCACGCCCTGCGGCAACGTTCTCTTCCGATTGATCAGCTTCAGACAGTGAAAGATGGCCTCAAGTAGACAAGACAACGAGAACGAAAGCTTCAGCTGGAAGCGCACAGCGGCATTGGCCTTTGCCATTGGCCTTCATGCTTTCGCCTTTCTGTTTTTGGTGGCGCCATCGGCGCCGCTGACACAAAAGGACAAGCAGGTCGACAAGATCGTCAAGGTGAGCTTTATCGAGCCGCCACCGCCGCCGCCGCCGCCACCGCCGCCGCCGCCGGAACCGCCGAAGCAGCCGCCGCCGAAGATCATTCAGCAGGTCAAGCCGCCACCGACGCCGCCGCCACCGACACCGCCACCAGCGGTCGAAGAGGTGTCTCAGAACGCGGTGCAAGCTCCGCCGCCTTCGCCGCCCGCTCCTCCGGCGCCACCAGCGGATATTGCGGCCGGCTCGGACCTCAGCTATGGCAATCGGCCACAGCCGAGCTACCCGCCCCAGGCAGTGCGTCAGCATCACACCGGCACGGTAACCTTGCTGATTTTGGTCGGTTTGGATGGCGTACCGAAAGACGTCAAGGTGGAAAAATCCAGCGGCTTCCGTGAGCTGGATAAAGCAGCGATGGATGCGGTACAAAAGTGGCGCTTCAATCCGGAGGTCAAGAACGGAAAGAAGGTGGAAGGCTATGCACGCGTTCCAATTAATTTCAACTTGGCCGAGTAATTAATCCTCTGTCGTCCACTTCACTGGATTACAGTTACAGTTCACGCTTGACTTCCTATGGGTAGCGTTATGTTCTTACAGACTCCTGCAGCATCCGACGCCGCACAAGCCGCTGGCGCCAATTCCACCGCCGATGCCATGAAGGCCATGGGTCCTGGTCACCTAATCGACGGTTTCATTCATGGTGAAAACATCGTCGGACTCGTCGTGTTCGTCGTGTTGCTGATCATGTCGCTTGCCTCCTGGTACTTCATCATCGCCAACTCGATCCGCAACTCGATGGTCAGCTCGCGTCGTGACAAGGTCATCGACGGGTTCTGGAACAACGGTTCCACCCAAGACGCGATCCGCGAGCTGGAAGCCCAGCCCAAGGGCGAACCGTTCTCCAAGATCGCTCTTGACGCTGCTTCGGCCGTCGCCCACCACCAGCAGTCTTCCGCCGGTGCCGGCCGACTTGCCGAATCGCTGAGCCGTTCGGAGTTCATCGATCGCGCCCTGCGCCAGGCCGTCGCCCGCGAAAGCCTGCGTCTAGAAGGTGGTCTGACCATGCTGGCAACCGTCGGGTCCTCGGCGCCATTCGTCGGCCTGCTCGGTACCGTCTGGGGCATCTACCACGCGCTGATCGGTATCGCTGCTTCCGGCAACGCCTCCATGAACGCCGTGGCCGGCCCCGTCGGCGAGTCGCTGATCATGACCGCGTTCGGTCTGTTCACCGCTATCCCGGCCGTGCTGGCGTACAACTTCTTCAACCGCTCCAACCGTCTCACGTACGCTCGCTTTGACGAATTTGCGCATGACCTGCACGACTTCTTCGCAACGGGCTCGCGCGTCGAAGGCGCCGCACCGACCCTGAAGTGAGGTCTGACTCATGGCTATGAGCTCAGGTGGTAATTCCGGTGGTCCGATGTCGGAA
>CAIKJM010000096.1 GCA_903827735.1 uncultured Rhodanobacter sp.
GTCGTCTGAGCCTGCAAGTCTTCAAACAATTGTTGCGCCTTCTTGCGGTCTTCAAGACAAGGCTTTCATAAAATCCCTTTGAGCCAAACGCTCCACGCTCTTCCGCTTGCGCTACTGACAACCTGTGATTTGAGTAATTCAGGCTCAGACACAATGTTGCTGCCGCCCATCGGGATAGTGTTTGGGTCTGCGATGTACGGCGCACTTGCCTTCGCAAGAGCATCAACCCTGGAGAATCTCTCGTCGAGATTTTCGAATTGAAGTTGCAAGTCGATGACATCTTGCTCCAACTGCTTGATACGCTTCTTGGCTGTCTTCAGAGTCATGATGTTTTCCTTTAAACCGATGGTTGATCTTGCGGCTCAGGCACTTCGAGATAGAGCAGGTCGAATGATTTCCGCGCCACGATATAAGTAGGCGGCTCTTCAACGAATACCCGATTTACGGCTATCTCCGTCGCGAGATACGGCGTGACATGATAGTCCCCAACCTGCGGAATCCCGCCGTGCGTTCGAGGCCGCTCGGCCTTCCGACCATCTTCAAGAATGACGAATCGCGCGTTGCGCTCCTCGACGAATTCCACAATCTTGACTGCTTCCACAATCTGACCATCGGTGTCTCGAAAATACTTGCCCATGTTGTTAACCTCCGATTTAGTTTAACTCCTCAAAGACTTGCGCCCGATCCCGTAAAATCACAAAATACTGCAGGACATCCGCTGCCTGTTTTAGCATGTGGTCTTGCGACATCTTCGGCATATTCTGAAACTCTACGGTATCCAGATACGATTCATTCTGGTACCAGCGACTCTGCATCTCGTCGCGTTCGGCGATAATCCGCTGTTGATGTGGCTGCAGCATCAATTGCTCCGTCTAAGCGCTTCGAGAATGCGCTGCGAGAGAGGCTTATTCATTTGCTTTCCACTCATCGCAAAGTCTCCTCATTCTGTCGACGTTACCGTACGCGCCATAGTAGCGCCCTGACAGTGCTTCATTAGCACCAGTCGCGGATTGATTTTGCCACATTCGTCGCCGCCAGTCAACAAAATTCTTTGTGCCTTCGGGTGAAAGCATCGGATGCCAGACGTGCAAAAACTGTCCCGGTAGGGTTTTATGCCACCAGTATAGGGTATCTGTCGCGCGCATCGCGGCATGGTCTTCACCGCCCCAGCCTCGCATGCGTTCATCCCATCCACCGACGATATCGAATGCTTCTCTTGGCAAAATCTGGATACCTGCGCCGTACCAATGTCCGAGCTGCGACCCAGACGTATCGAGAATGTCTTCAGGCCACGGCGGTGTTGGAAATTCCAAAGGATGCGCAGGGTCTGATGCCAGTAGCCGCGCACTGGCGACTTCGGTCAATCGATAGAACTGACGATAGGGAACGAACCACAAACGATTGCCTTCATCGCGCGCCTGTCGAATTCTCTGAGCGCATTCGAGGATGGTCGATGCAGGGACAAAGCCGTCCGCATCGATGATAACAAGAGTATCGCCTGTTGCTTTCCGAACGCCGTCGTTTACCGCGCAGGATTTCGAGAACGGCAGATTGTGATCAATCGCTTGCCGATCATAACCCGGGACAATATCCGCCTCAAGTAGTTGGGCACGCCAATAATCAAAAAGCCATCGCCAGTTCACAGCTCGTTGGTCGTCTGCATTGAAGTGGATGGGCA
>CAIKJM010000097.1 GCA_903827735.1 uncultured Rhodanobacter sp.
AGATCGCCCAGGTTCTGCTCACTCAGGCCTTTGCCCGACAGCGCCAGCTGGATGATCGGCACGGTCGACGCGCTGTAGTTGAGGATCAGCGGCGGATTGGTGCCAGGCGGCAGCTGGCGCAGCAACGTCTGCGATACGGCGGTGACCTGCGCGTTCGCGGTGGCGACGTTGACGGTCGGCTGAAAAAAGATCTTGACGATGCCGAAGCCTGCGATCGACTTGGACTCGATGTGTTCGACGTCATTGACCGTGGTGGTCAGCACACGCTCGTAGGGCGAGGTGATACGGCCTTCCATTTGGTCTGGCGGCAGGCCGGTGTACTGCCACACCACAGCGATCACCGGGATATTGATATTCGGAAAAATATCCGTCGGCGTGCGCATCGCCGACAGCGGGCCGATGATCAGAATCAACAGTGCCAGAACGACGAAGGTGTAGGGTCGCGACAGCGCGATCCGGACGAGGGCCTGCATGGAGTATCCCGCGAAAATGTTGCGTAGCAGCGAATTTTGCCATGCGGCGCCTTCCCCACCGCGACGCCGGGCATGAAGATATTTTCATGCGATGGCGTCGACGGTGTCCCGCACGGTTCTTGGTAGCAAGTAATCAGCCGGCGGTGAATCTAGCAAGCGGCATGTGTGAGCCGCTTTCACGCAACCCGCGCTTCGAGGCAATGCAAGCTCAACCGGGCCCCGCGCTCGCTTCCAGCGATTTCCAGCGTATAGCCGTGCAGCCGCGCGATCGCGCTGACGATGCTCAAACCCAGCCCCGATCCGGGCGTGCTGCGGCTGCTCTCGGTGCGATAGAAGCGACGAATCACCGCATCACGCTGATCCGCCGGAATGCCCGGCCCGCTGTCGCTGATGTCGACCCACGGGCCATCACCCGCCGCCCGCGCGCGGATTTCCACCAGGCCACCGGACGGGGTGAACTTGATGGCATTGCCGACCAGGTTGCTCAGCGCCTCCAGCAGCAGGTGGCGATCGGCATGAATGCGGGGAAGCTCGGGCAGTTCCAGCGCCAGCTGCTGGCCGCGATCCTCTGCCAGCGGCAGATAAAGCGCGTGCACCTCGCGCAGAATTTCGGCCAGATCGACCTCGCCGAAGCCGACGCGGCGGCGCTGGTTTTCCAGTTCGGAGATACGCAGCAGCGCCCGAAAACGATCGAGCAGCGCGTCGGTATCGATCATGCAGGCGTCGATGGCCGCCGCCTCCGCGCTGCCTTCACCGAACTGCTGCTGCAGGCGATACAGACGCGAACGCAGTCGAGTCAGCGGCGTGCGCAGATCGTGCGCGATGTTGTCGCACACGCCTTTCACCTCGCCGAGCAGGCGCTCGATTTCGTCGAGCATTGCGTTGACGATACCGGCCAGCATATCCAGCTCGTCGCCGCGGCGACCGACCGGCAGGCGCTGCGCCAGATTGCCCTGCATGATCGGCAACGTCGCGTCGCGGATTGCATGCACCCGGCGCCACGGTCCGCGACTGAGCAGCCAGCCGCCGAGAAAACCGGGTATGACAGTTAGCGAAAGCCCCCACAGCAGGGCCTGCAGAACGATGGTGCCGATACGGTCGACGATACTGGTGTCGCGCGTAATCATCAGCACGCGGCCGTCGCGCAAACGCACGGCCGCCGCGCGCACGCGGCCGTGGTCGTTACCACTGACGTCGTTGCGCGAAACGCCTTCGGGCAGCAAGGCTACAGCGCCGTTGATCGGCACATGCGATGGCAGCGCCGTAATCGTGCCGGAAAGGTAATTTCCGCGCGCGTCGAATTCGCCCCAGGCGTTGAGTCGCCGCGTTTCGAGGGTGTCGTAGTCCTTCAGCGCGCGCAGGAGCGTGGGCTCGTCGAGCATCGAAAAATACGCCGCCTGGCGGCCGATCAGCTCATCCGACACGCGGCCCAGATAGCTGGCTGCCTGCCAGTAGATCAGGCCGATCACCACGCCGCCCCACAGCGCAAAAAAGACGCCGTAGATCATGATCAGGCGCGCCGTAGTGGAGCGCCATCGTTCAGTCATTCTGCGCAAGGCAGTACCCCGAGCCGCGCACGGTGTGGATCAGCGGCGCCAGCCCTGCAGTATCGATTTTGCGGCGCAGCCGGCCGATATGCACATCGATCAGATTAGTGCCGGGGTCGAAATGAAAACCCCATACGGTTTCGAAGATCATCGTGCGGGTCAGCACCTGCCCGGCGTTACGCATCAGGAATTCGAGCAGCTTGAACTCGGTCGGCAGCAGCGACAGCTCCTTGCCGGCGCGACGCGCCACGTGGCGTACCAGATCCAGCTCAAGATCAGCGACAGTCAGCACGGTCTGCGGCGACTGCGGCCGGTGCCGGCGCAACAGCACTTCGACACGCGCCAGCATCTCATCGGGCGCAAACGGCTTGGTCAGGTAATCGTCGCCGCCGGCGCGCAGGCCGCGCACGCGCTCGTCCACGTCGCACAGCGCGCTGATCATCAGCACCGGCGTCGCCACGCCCTGCGCGCGCAGGCGCGTAACCACGCTCAGGCCGTCCATGCCGGGAAGCATCATGTCCAGCGTGATCGCGTCGTAGCAGGGGTCGGCCGCGCGCAGCAGCCCCTCGCTGCCGTCGGCGATGCGATCGACGTCGATGCCGTGACCGGTCAGCTCCGCGGCAATTTCGCGGGCGGTCACGTCGTCGTCTTCGATCACCAGAATGCGCGGCATCGATGTGGATCTATGCAGGAAGGGCAGCCGCTAGCATAACGAAACGGCCTCCCGAAGGAGGCCGTTCGTGGTCAACGATGCGCCAATGCTCAGGCGGCAAACAGGGTGCGCATCTTCTTCATCGCGTTGGCTTCGACCTGACGAATGCGCTCGGCGGACACGCCGTATTCGTCGGCCAGATCCTGCAGCGTGGCCTTGTCATCGTCGAGCCAGCGGCGCTGCACGATGTGCCGCGAACGCTCGTCCAGATGCGCCAGCGCGTCGGTCAGATTCTGCATCTGATTGTCGGCGTGGTCGGCGTCGGACACGTTCTCATACGGATCGGCGCCTTCGTCGATCAGGAACGCAGCCG
>CAIKJM010000098.1 GCA_903827735.1 uncultured Rhodanobacter sp.
AAGAAGTGATGCAGCCAGACCAGATAGGCCAGCACGGTGATCACGATCGTGGCGTAAACCATCGAGGTATAGCCGAACAGGCGCTTGCGGCTGAAGGTGGAGGTGACTTCGGAAAAAATGCCGAACGCCGGCAGGATCAGGATGTATACCTCAGGGTGACCCCAGATCCAGATCAGGTTGACGTACATCATCGCGTTACCACCAAGCGTGGTGGTAAAGAAGTTCGTGCCGGCGTAGCGATCGAGCGAAAGCAGCACCAACACCGCGGTCAGCACCGGGAAGGCGGCAACGATCAGCACGTTGGTGCACAGCGCGGTCCACACGAACATTGGCATCTTCATCAGGCTCATGCCGGGCGCACGCATCTTGATGATGGTGACCAGCAGGTTGATGCCCGACAACAAGGTTCCGACACCGGCAATCTGCAAGGACCAGATGTAGTAGTCCACTCCCACGTCGGGACTCGCCGCAATGCCCGACAGCGGCGGGTAGGCCAGCCAGCCGGTGCGCGCGAACTCGCCGACGAACAGCGACATCATCACCAGCACGGTTCCGGCCGCGGTCATCCAGAAGCTGAAGTTGTTGAGGAACGGAAACGCCACGTCGCGCGCGCCGATCTGCAGCGGAATGACGAAGTTCATGATGCCGGTGATCAGCGGCATCGCTACGAAGAAAATCATGATCACGCCGTGCGCGGTAAACACTTGGTCATAGTGTTCCGGCGGCAGAAAGCCGTTGTTGGCCCCGAACGACATCGCCTGCTGCGCGCGCATCATGATGGCATCGGAAAAGCCGCGCAGCAGCATCACCAGACCAAGGATGATGTACATGATGCCGATTTTCTTGTGGTCGATGCTGGTGAACCATTCGTGCCACAAATAGCCCCACAGGCGGTTGTAGGTGATGACAGCCACCAACGCCAGGCCACCCAGCATGACGGCGATCATGGTGCCCAGCACGATCGGCACGTGCAGAGGCAGCGCCTCCCACGTCAGCCGACCGAAAATCAGTTTTACGGGATCGAGGTGATCAAACATCTTCTGCACCAAAACTTGAAACATCGAAACAAAGGGCGCTCGATGGATAAGCGCGCCATAAAAGAGCGCGGTCGCCGAAGCTCACCGCGGGCTGCCAACCGGCGCCGCCGCGGGCGTGTTTTTCGCATCGCCGGCGGGCATATGCATGCCGGACATGTCCATGCCGGCCATGGAGCCATCGCTGGCGGGCGTCTCGCCATGCAACGCAGTGGCATGTTCACCAGCCGCGCCGTGGGATGGCTCACCCATCATGTTGTTGGCGCATGACTGACCGGCGGCGACGCAGTTCATCATGATGGCGTCGTACAAATGCGTGTCGACGCTGGAATAGAAGTGCACCGGCTCACGTTCGCTGGGCTCGGCCAGGCGCAGATAGGTGTCGCGATCCAGGCTGTCGGCACTCTTGCGCGCTTTGGCCACCCAGGCGTCGAAGTCCTGGTCGTTCATGCCATAGAACTTGAAGCGCATGCCGGAGAAGCCGTCGCCACTGAAGTTGGCGGAGAAGCCCTCATACACGCCCGTCTTGTTGATCACGGCACTGAGCTTGGTTTCCATGCCCGGCATCGCATAGATCTGCCCAGCCAGCGATGGAATGAAGAACGAGTTCATCACTGAGCTGGCGGTGATCTTGAACTGGATCGGCCGATCCACCGGTGCGGCGAGTTCGTTGACTGTGGCAATGCCCTGTTCCGGATAGAAAAACAGCCATTTCCAATCCAGCGCCACCACCTCAACCACGAGAGGCTTCACCTCTGCAGCGACCGGTTTGCTTGCCGAAATGCGGTCTAGCGAACGGTACGGGTCGAGCTTGTGCGTGCTGACCCAGGTCAATGCGCCCAGTGCGATGATGATCAGCAGCGGTGCCGACCACACCACCAATTCAAGCATGGTCGAGTGATGCCATTCGGGATCGTAAGACGCATCCTTATTTTTCGCCCGGTAGCGCCAGGCGAACAAAAGCGTCAGCGCAATGACGGGAATGACGATCAGCAACATCAGCCCCAGCGAGATAATGATCAGATCCCGCTGCTGTACGGCAATGTCACCTTCGGGATGCAGCAGCACGGCGTGACAGCCTGCCAATAGCGCGAGGGCAGGTAGCAACAACAGTCCGCGGAGGTATTTTTTGAGGGGCATTGCGTGGGGCTAAACTGTCTGGGGATACGTAAAAAGGTACACTTGTTGCTGCAATGCAGGAATAGGACACTTTGTCCTATGGCGGCGCCATTCCTTGGATGCGATGCTTTGCAACGAGCGTAGTATATCGCTGTTGCAACATACGTCCCGAACCGAGCAATCCGATGTCGAGCATTTCCCAAGCACACCAAGACCCGTCCACCCGTCTAGCGGATTACGATGATGGCGGCATCGCGGCCGGACACTCGAAAGTGGCTCCCGGGGAAATTGCTGTTGGCGTGGTGATCGGTCGTACCTCGGAGAACTTCGACTTCTTCGTGTTCGGCATCGCGTCGGTGATGGTTTTCCCCTCGGTATTTTTTCCATTCGCCAATCGGCTCGATGGCACATTGATGTCGTTCGCTGTTTTTGCGATGGCTTTCATCGCCCGGCCGATCGGCACCACGCTTTTCATGGCCATCCAGCGCCGCATGGGGCGCGGATTCAAACTGACCCTGGCGCTGTTCCTGCTCGGCACGTCGACGGTGGGTATGGCTTTCCTGCCCAGCTATAGCGTGCTAGGCGGCGGTGCCATCGTGCTGCTGGCGTTCTTCCGATTGCTGCAGGGCTTTGCCCTGGGCGGGTCCTGGGATGGTCTTCCCTCGCTGCTGGCACTCAATGCACCGGCATCGAAGCGCGGCTGGTATTCCATGTTGGGCCAGCTCGGCGCACCGATCGGTTTCATGCTCGCCGGCGCACTCTTCCTGTTCCTCCACGGCAACCTCTCCAACGACGATTTCATGGACTGGGGCTGGCGCTATCCGTTCTTCGTGGCCTTCGCGATCAACGTGGTTGCCCTGTTCGCCCGTCTGCGGCTGGTACTGACCGAGGAATACACGCAGCTGCTGGAAGAGGGCAATCTGGAGCCCATCGGTATCACCGAAATGCTGCGGGCGCAGGGCTACAACCTGTTCATTGGTGCGTTTGCTGCGCTGGCCAGCTACGCGCTATTCCATCTGGTGACAGTGTTCCCGCTGTCGTGGATCGCGCTCAACGGCACGCAAACGCTGGACAGCGTGCTGATCGTGCAAATCATTGGCGGCGCCTTGGGCGTGCTGGGTACCATCGCATCCGGCATGCTGGCCGACCGCTTCGGTCGGCGTAACACCTTGGGTACCCTGGCCGTGCTGATCGGCATCTTTGCCCTGTTCGCACCGTGGCTGCTGGACGGTAGCGCGGCGGCGCAGGATGCTTTCATCCTGATTGGCTTCGCGCTGCTCGGCGTCTCTTACGGTCAGGCTTCCGGCACGGTGACGGCCAACTTTTTGGCCCGCTTCCGCTATACCGGCGCGGCGCTCACCTCCGACTTCGCTTGGCTGATCGGCGCTGCCTTCGCGCCGCTGGTGGCACTGAGCCTATCGGTCAAGTTCGGGCTGGCCGCGGTCAGCGTTTATCTGATCTCCGGCGCCGCCTGCACGCTCGTTGCTCTGAAGATTAACCGCGCGCTGGAATCGCGCGACTGATCGGCAGGTCCGCGCGGACGAACGTCACGCGCGGCACCTACGGCGGTGACGGCACAGTTGCCCGGCTTTCGGTTCAGCGCGTAGATCGCCGGTTGCAAGTTGCGGCGCGAATTGCCAGCTAGTGCCGAATGCTGTTACCTCTACGCGCACGCTTGTCGACGTACATGGCGGCATCGGCTTGGATGAGCAGGGCCGCAGCGTCCGGGACACCCGGTGCAGCGACGATCACGCCGGCGCTCGGGCCGACGTAATCGATGACGTGATCATCCAAACGGAATCTCCCCGTACCCGCTGCCTGCAGTTTGGCCCCAAGCACAGCGGCCGCGGCCTCCGCGTCGCTGCGCGCGACCGTGGCGAGCGCTACGAACTCGTCGCCCCCGAGCCGCGCCACGAAGTCGCCTGATCGAACGGCGCCTTGTATGCGAGTGCCGATGGCGACGAGGAGTTGGTCGCCCGTGTCGTGCCCGTACTGGTCGTTGACGGCCTTGAAATGATCCAGATCGATAAAGGCAACGATCAGTGCGAGCTCGCCGGACTCGGTCGAGGCGATACGCTTCCCCATCTCTCCCATCAAGGCACGTCTGTTGGGCAGCTGCGTCGTGGCATCGGTCAGCGCGTTGAGCGCCAGTATTTCGTTGGCTTTCCAGAGCGCCAGCACCAGCTTCTCGCGCTCGACCCGCTGCGCGATTAGGATCGAAAACATTTGCAGCACCTGCTCGGCTCCTTCAGCGATGGGCTTGCTTCGATCGCTGGCTGCGCACAGCGTGCCGTAAAGGGCACCATCGTGGGTACGCACCGCCGTGCTGGCATAGGTAGAAATGCCCAACTCCCTAGCTGCGTCATGGTCGCCCCAGCGTAGGGCGACATCATCGGTATAGGAGCACTCTTCCTCCAGCGCCCGTTTGCACAGGGTGGATTCCCAAGGAACCGATATGCCTTCGGGAATTCGCAGGCGCTGCGTATTGCGCGCAAACAGAACATGCTGAACGCCCGCAGCTTCATCGATGGTCGTGAGATAGGTGGACTCAAGGCCAGTGACGGCTTCCAGCATTTCCAGCAAGGGTCGCACCAGCTCTTCCAGCGTATGCGCACGAGCCATCGACACCGCGAGCTTGCCGACAAAATCAAATGTTTGCGGCTTGGACCGTGCCGTTTTCATCATCGCAGTGCGCATCGCCAGCGTCGGATAGAGGGAAGCAAAAAAATCCCCGCCAGAATGCCATTTCATCTGCTAATTGCGAAAGTGGCGCCGCATTGCAATGTTTTTTGCATGGCCAACAACACGGTGCTGGCTATAGCAAGCAATGAGTGCTGATCGCTGACGCGGGCCGCATGGGGTTCCGCATGATTATGTATTTCTTGCAAAAGTTGGCTAAAGCCTTGGC
>CAIKJM010000099.1 GCA_903827735.1 uncultured Rhodanobacter sp.
CTATGAAGCTGGGGGGCGACTATCCATCGGCAATGTCACGATAAATTCGCTGCCGAGGTTTCGCCCAGCGCTGTAGCCGATCACGGTACCGCGGTGCGCCTCTACCAGCTCACGCACCACGGCCAGCCCGATGCCGAGCCCGCCGCTGGAATGATCCAGCGCGCGCGCATCCTGTACGAACAAATCGAAGACATGCGGCAGCGCTTCTGGCGAAATACCGATGCCGTTGTCGGACACGATGATCGCCATCGACTGCCCGCGTACCACCAGCGCCAATGAAACTTCGCCGCCTTCCTGGGTGTATTTCGAGGCGTTGTCCAGAAGATTGTTGAATATCTGCGTCAGGCGAACGCGGTCACCGTAGAAATGCAGCGGCGCAGGCGGCAGCTCGACTGTCATCTGCTGGCCGCGGGACTCCATCGCCGGCCGGCAGGATTCAATCGCCAGACGCAGCACGTCGATCATCTCCACGCGGCTGCGCTCGAGCCGCAGCTTACCCGTACTGATGCGCGAGCCATCGAGAAGGTCGCCAATCAGTCGCGACATATGCGTTACCTGATCGTCGATAATTACCTGCAGGCGCGCCAACGAGAGCTCGTCGTTGGTCTGCCGGTCGATCAGCAGGCTCGCTGCCAGACGTATCGGCGTCAGCGGATTGCGCAGTTCGTGGGCCACCATCGCCATAAATTTTATCTGCTGACGGTGGGCCTCGCGCGCATGCATCTCCAGCTCCTGCGCAGTGAGCGCCGCCATCACCAGCCGCTCATTAGCATCGCGCAGATCGGCGAGGCGAGTTTCCTCCTCCAGCGGCAGTGATTCATGGTGCACCAGCGGCATCAGCTGGATCAGCGCCGAACGCGGACCAGGGTCGTTCGGGAGCGCATCGCTGTGAAACCGATAGCCACCGGGTCCTTTTCCCTTGGCCTGATACATCGCCACATCGGCGCGATCGATCAACGTGGCCATATCCAGACCATCGTCTGGATACATGGCAATACCGATGCTGGCGGACAGCTGCAGCCGTACTTCGCCCACCGAGCTGGGCAGCGCAACGGCCGCCAGCAGCATCTCGGCGATACGCGCGGCGTCGGATGCCTGGGGAACCTGAGTAAGCAGCACGAGAAACTCATCGCCACCGTGCCGGCTCACGGTATCGCCCTCCTGCAGCACGGATTCCAGCCGGCTGGCCACCACCTGCAGTACCGCATCGCCCCCGGCGTGGCCGAGTGTGTTGTTGATGGTTCTGAAGTGGTCAAGATCGAGAAACAGAACGGCCAGACGCGTGTTTTGCTGGCTTGCGCTGGCCATCGCCAGGGTCAGACGATCGAACATCAGCGCGCGGTTGGCGGTATGCGTCAGCGCATCGCGTTGGCTGGAATACGTCAGCTCGCTGAGATTAGCTACCGCCGTTTCTGCGATGGATTCGGCGCTCAGCACGGCAAGCACCAGTCGACCGTTGGCTTCGAGCAGCTGCGCGACGCGATTGCTGCTCACCTCCAGCCGTACGTCCGCCAGCTGCTGTCGCAGTCTGACCAGATCCGCTCGCAAGTCATCAGCCTGCCCCTTAAGCAACACCACTGCCTGCGTGGCTTCAGCAACGGTGAGCGGATCAGTCCGGTCGGTCACGGCGTCGACGGCATGGTGCTACGACTATCCATCGTCGGCTCGACTAGTGGGTCCTTTCAAACCGACCTGGCGAAGGGTTGGACGGCCGCCCAGCAATCCTTCGTAATCGGCGAGCATTTCGTCCACCTTGATACCGTCGTCATCGATATGAAAAAGATGCAGCGCGTTCGAGTGGGCGCTGGCGCGTATCTTCACCACCGCCATTACGCGCCGCAGCCTACCCTCGACCTCGATATACCGCTGCACAATGATGGCGTCGGTGAGAAACGCCGTACCGTAGGGGCTGAAGCGCAGTTCGTTGTAGCGATCTTCCAACTCGGAGGTCATCAAGACGGTGACGCCGGTATCGGTGAGCGCCGATACCAGCCGCGACAGCGACTCGCGAAAATCTTCGCGGAAGGTCGGCGCCAGCGCCAGTTCGAATCCCGAGAGCGAATCGATAACCACACGCGTGGCCTTGAGCCGTTTGATCTCCGCGATCAGAAGCATGGTGATCTCGTCGACCGACAGCGCGAGCGAGCGGGTGTCGACGACACCGACCCGATCGCTTTCAATCAGCTCGGCCAGCGCCACGCCACGCGACTGTTTGGGACGCTGTTCGAAGGCGGCAATCACACCCGTCTCTCCGACACGCGCGCCTTCCGCCAAAAACGCCGACGCCAAAATGCTTTTACCCGAACCCGATGGCCCGGCGACCAGCAGCGAATAACCTCGTGGCAGGCCGCCGCCCATCATCGCGTCGAGCTTGGGCACGCCCATTTTCAGGCGCTGATCGGGCGCCAGCGCCGGCTGCCAGCTGGTCAGCGGCGCGAGCGCAGGCGGTGCGAAAACCTGAACACCGTTCTGCGTGATCCGGAAGGTGTGCAGACCAGGGAGCGACGGCTGCCCGCGCATCTTCATGATCTCCATCTTGCGCACCATCGAATTGCTCTGCACGCTCTGGCGCAGCCAGATCAACCCGTCGGCGACGGTAAATACCGGGCTGGGGTCGTCATCGCTGAAATACTCGCCGAGCAGAAACGTGGTGGCCTGCCAGCTGGTCATCAGCATGCCCAGCTGCTGCACGAACTGCTGCAGGCTGATAAAGGGATTGCTATCACCCTCGCCGGCAAGAATCACCGAACGAAACGAATCGACAAAGACCAGCGATGGTCCGTAGGCCTCGACTTCGGCAATCACACGCGCCAGCACTTTGGTCAGGTCGCCGGTGGAGGTTTCTTCGGCCAGGTTGATGAAGTGAATCGACTGTCCGACCTTTTCCGTATCGAAAAACTCGAACTGCTGCTGATAGCGGAACATCTTCAGCGGTGGCTCGCCGAGCACGGTAAAGTACAGCGCAGGCCTGGAGGGCGTAGCCAACGCAAACATCATCTGATGCGCCAGCGTGGTCTTGCCTGAGCCGGGGGGACCGGCGATGAGGTTGAACGAAAATTCCGGCAGACCGCCGCCGAACACATCGTCCAGTCCGGGGACCCCCGTGGCAAGGCGATTGATGATGGCTTTGACCTTGGTCATGGAGCTGGGTCCTTCGCGGCGTTGCCGCTGGATGGCTTGTCCCACACCGAGCGCAGCAGACGCTCGAACAGCGAGCCGCCGATCAGGTGGGTAAGAAGATCGTGAAAAGTGGTCAGCAGGGAAATAATTGCA
Source organism: uncultured Rhodanobacter sp. (assembly GCA_903827735.1). Lineage (GTDB taxonomy): Bacteria > Pseudomonadota > Gammaproteobacteria > Xanthomonadales > Rhodanobacteraceae > Rhodanobacter. Next base: position 3,274 of record CAIKJM010000099.1, read on the forward strand.
GCCGAGGCCTCATCAGAAGTCTGCTGCGACAACGTGGTCTCCAGCCCGGCAAAATCCCCGGCGCGTAATGCACCCTCGTACGCGGTCACCAGGCAGGGGTGCTCGACCAGGGCCAGATACAGACTGCGCTTGTACAGCGCGGCCACACCGGATTGGCCGATGATCGGGGCCAGAGCCTCATCGACATCGCGCCATATCAACAGAGCGGCCGCAGCAATGGTGGCGGCGTCCGCACCCTCGCCCGCCCGTCTGGCGAGCAGGGCTTTGATACCGTGTGCGTCAGCCTGCATCCGTACACCCAGGAAACGCGAGTCGTGCGCGCTTTACACGCCATGGTACGCGTTAATAGGCTCCTACGTGACATTGTTGCAAAACATGTCGCCAAGAGCCGGAAGATTAAACGACGTGACTCACAGCGCCTGCTTGCCAGTCTACAAAGCGCGGGTGAGACTGCCATTGAAACCTCAGCGACGGGATCCTGCATGAGCCTAGCCGAGACAAGGCATCACCAGCTGTTTCCTACCCTTTGTGCCGTGCAAATCGCCGTGGCGCAGCGCTTCGCCACCACGCCAGCGCAGCGGTTTGCGCCTGGCGAGACGCTGTACGCGCTGGGCGAGCGTCATGCGCCGGTGTTCATTGTGACGGCAGGTGAGGTCAGCATCACTCGCGGGCACACGACCGGCGAAGATCAGCTGATCACCGTCTTACCGATCGGTGGCATCACCGGCGAGGTGAGCCAACTCGGCGGTCGTTCGGCGCTGGCCGAGGCGCGCGCCGGTGCGAACGGCTGCGAGGCACTGCGCTTTGACACCAACCAGCTGCGCGCGCTGATCGTCAGTTCGGCTGAGATTGGCGAAATCATCATGCGAGCCTATCTGCTGCGCCGCACGGCGCTGATTGCCGAAGGCGCCAATACGCTGCTCGCTGGTCGCACAGGCGAAGCGGCGCTCGTGCGGCTGCAGGGGTTTCTCACCCGCAACGGCCATCCGTATTCGTTGCTGGACGTGGCCGACGGCGCCGAAGGCCAGGCGCTGGCCGAACGATTCGGCGTACACGATGACGACCTGCCGATCGTACTTTGCCCCAATGGCTCGCTGCTCAAGCATCCCAGCGAAGTGGATCTGGCCGCCTGCCTAGGCATGACGCCGGAGCTCGACCCCGACCGCATCTACGATGTCGCCGTTGTAGGTGCCGGCCCGGCCGGACTGGCGACCGCGGTTTATGCGGCGTCCGAAGGCCTATCGGTGCTGGTGCTGGACACCCGCTCGTTCGGCGGGCAGGCCGGCGCGTCGGCCCGCATCGAGAACTATCTGGGTTTCCCCACCGGCATCTCCGGCCATGCGCTGGCCGCGCGTGCGTTTACACAGGCGCAGAAGTTTGGAGCCGAAATCGCCATTCCCGTCACTGTGAGCGCACTCGAATGCGGTGGCGACCAGCGCCAGCCAGGCGATCTCTTTACGCTGCGGCTGGAAAGCGGCATCGGCATGCGGGCGCGCAGCGTCGTGGTGGCGTCGGGCGCGCGCTATCGGCGCATCGACATCGACAATCTGAGTCTGTTCGAGGGCGCTGGCGTGTCGTACTGGGCATCGCCGGTGGAGGCCAAGCTGTGCGAGGGCGAGGACATCGCCCTGGTCGGCGCCGGCAATTCGGCGGGACAGGCGGTGGTTTTTATGGCGCCTCGGGTCAAACACCTTCATCTGGTGATACGCGGTGAATCGCTGGAGGCGTCGATGTCGCGTTATCTCATCGAACGCATCACCGCGCTGCCCAACGTTACCCTGCATACACGCACCGAAGTCATCGCACTGCAGGGCGATGTGAGCAGCGGCTTGACCGGCGCCACTTTCCGCCAAAGCGATAACGGCGCCGAGTGGAACAGCCCGCTGCGGCATCTTTTTTTGTTCGTCGGTGCGGATCCCAACGCGGCATGGCTTGAGGGATGCAACGTCGACGTGGATGCGAGGGGCTTTATCTGCACCGGCCAGCCCGGCACCGGCAGGCTGTGGTCGGCCGTCGGGCGTGAACCGCTGGCGCTGGAGACCAGCGTGCCCGGCATCTTTGCCATTGGCGACGTGCGCGCCGGTTCCACCAAGCGCGTCGCAGCGGCGGTCGGCGAAGGTGCTCAGGTTGTCGCCGCGCTGCATCAGGTTCTTGTCGCGTCTTCCGTCAAACCGTAGGAGTCCGCCAAATGAACGATTACTGCAAACATATTGCCAGCGTCGCCGAGGTCACGCCGCGAACGCTTGGCTGCGAAGAGTGCCTAGAAACTGGATCGACCTGGGTGCATCTTCGGCTGTGCCGAACCTGCGGTCACGTTGGCTGCTGCGATCAGTCACCGGGCCGCCATAGCGCGGCGCACTTCCACGCTACCAAGCATCCGATCATCGAAGGCTACGATCCGCCTGAGGGCTGGGGCTGGTGCTTTGTCGACGATACCCTGGTCGATCTGCCCGACCAGACCCCGCAGATAGGTCCGATACCGCGATACGTGTGACAAGCGATCGATGCACTAGAGCGGCCACACCTGCATTGGGACGTATAGACGTCCATGCAAAACTTAACAAAGTGGCGAATCGTTTCCCGGCACAGCCACGTCCCGCAGCCGGTTTTGCGTGATCGTATCGGCATGGTCGCGATGATAGACGTACGAACGATCGCGCAGCTTGCGGCTGCGCACGCCGCCGACGACCAGCTTTTTTACCAGCGCCGAGTCTTCGGCATAGCGAATTTCGGGAAAACCGCCGACCGCAAGAATGGCCTCACGCCGGACCACGATCATGCCCACGCCAAGGCAGCGGTCCACATGAATCATCTGGCCGGGATGGTGCCGGCACGGCACCAGCGGATCGCCCACGACGCGCATCGGCGATATCCACATATCGACCGACGGATCGGACTCGATCGCCTCCCGGCGCCGCGCCAAATGAGACGGCTCGAACTCGTCGTCGCTATCCAGAAACGCGATCCATGGCGCGCCGGCCTCGGCCAAAAGGCGATTGCGCGCTACCGATTGGCCGCCGTTTTCGTGCCTCCAGCAGCGCACGCGCGGATCGCTTGCCTGCCAATCGCACAGCAGCGGCCAGGTGTCGTCGGTCGAGCCGTCGTCGGCCACCAGCAGCTCCCACTGCGATTCGACCTGAGCAAGCACGGACGCGAGCGCACGACCGAGCAGCGCGGCGCGGTTGTAGGTCGGCATGATGATCGAGAAAAACGGCGGCGCGGGCATACGGCGGATCGTAGTGGCGAACGCCGTGAGCAAACGTGAATGCGTCCTTCTGACGCACAAGCGGGGCAGGATCGGCATTCCGGCGGGACTGGACGCGTATGAATCGCGTTGTCTTGATCCAAAAGAACGCTCTGCACATAAACGCCTGATGCAGGCCAGTGACTATCACCTGCATCAGGCGCTGTGGCTTCCTCCCATTTCACCCATCGACAGCCGCGCCTTGGGCGTGGCTATCGATAGGCAATCGCGACTAGCGACCGAGATCTTGCAGGAACCGATTGGTGTACTGCAGCGCGGTACTGCCGCTGACCGAGTTGCAGGTCGGCGAGGCATAACCGGAATTGCTGGAGCACGGCGTATCGCGATCGAGCGACCAGAAATGGATACCAGCCAGCTTGTTGCTCACCGCATAAGCGGTCAGCGTGTCGACATCGGTCAGCGAGAACACTTCGCTGGAGACGTCGTTGACACCGACCATTGGTGTCAACTCGATCTGACTGGCAGGGATACCGTACGTGTGCTGCAGGTTCTGCACCGCCTGGATGGCCGACTGGCCCATATTGCAGACACCGTTGGCCACCACGCACACGCCGGCGCTGGGGCCGCCGAAATCCATCACCATCAGGTTGATCGTGTAATTGCTGAGGTTGGCGCTCTTGATCGACTTGACCACCATGTCGCCGAGTGAGTTGAGCCCGCCGTAGCTGCCGTCCGATGCCGCTAGCGTCGCCAGCGTAAAGGAGAAGCGCAGGTTCGGATACAGCGTGTGCGCGTACGCTACTTCGCTGACAAGACTGGTGATCTGCGCCTGCGTCTGGCCACCCTCGATATCGAAATCGACGCCGACCAGATGCGAGGAGTTGTAGGTGGAGAGGAACTTGGCCATCCCCGCGGGCGTGGAGCAGGTGAACGTACCCGCCTGGCCGCCGGTGGAAACCACGTAGTTGAGGCCGGCGTTGGCCAGCGCCTGGACGTTCGCGCTGGCGAAGCTTGCTGCCGGAATGCCGCCCCAGTTTTCGCTGCCGCATTCGCCCGAGGCAAAGGCCAAGGTAATCGCACCGAGATTGGGTTCGGCGGTCGATACCAGGCTGCCGCTGCCCACCACGGGAATCGCCGTACCGGTCACCGCCGTCTGCATGACGTTGGTGTTCCAGTTGAGATTAATGGTCACGTCCTTGTACGGGCTGAACAGCAGGCTGCCCGGCGCGGGGGCGGGTGCTGGCGCGGGTGCAGGCGCGGGTGCGGGTGAAGGCGCTGGCGCTGGCGCTGGCGCGGGTGCCGGTGCCGGCGCGCCAGCGCTGCAGGAACCCTGCGAGGTCCACGGCTGGCCGGAGCCTGCTCCGCCGCTGTTGGTCGCCGGGTCATTGCCCTGCGTCCACCAGTTGGCGACGTAGTTGACGCCATTCTCGCTGGCGGTGTTGCCGCCGGTATAAACCTGTGACGCACTCCAAGCTGCTGCGCAGCTGGTCGCGCTGGCGGCGTGGGCCGACTGCACCGGCGCGGCGGCCAGCAGCGCCATGGACAGACCGGTGGCAGCAACGCTGCCGAACGCTCCTAAGGCCATGCGTAAACACTTGGCGGGCTGTTTTACAAAAGGTGACGGGGGTTTGAGTGACATGTCGTGCTCTCCGGGTGGACCTGCATCAATTCAAGTGAAATACCGAGGCAGTTCACGGCTGCGATCCGATCAACCGTGGGGGACATAGGCGCCTCATTGCATCCATGCACGCTACCGCTTGTTATGCGTGGGATGTCCTGTGATAGGCCCAAATGACAACGTTGTCTATTGGAAAAAATCGCATCTGTGATCGCCTGCGTGAATTGCTGCGAAGCACCACCGACGTTCTGCTTTTGCGCACGTGATCCGTTTGTTTTGTTGCTAGTGCGATATGTCAAGGCGACAGTTCGCAGCAGGCTTCGTCTGGCGACATATCGCGCTGCAGCAGCGTATTCGCCCATAACCCGTCGCAGCCATCTCCAACGCGCTTCGCTGGACTTTGAATATTCACGAGCAGAAATTTCTTGATGCGCGACAAGCCAGCGAAAAAATACGTTTACCGAGAAATGATTTGAGCCTGCGAGCTCGTGCAAATCTTTCCTGACATGTTTACGGCCGAGAAAAACGAATCGCCGCCATGGATGACAACGATATCTAAGCCCGTACGCACCAAAGCAACGACGAAGCTATCGCGTCATCCGGTGGCACCGACGGACCACGCGAATGGCCAGCGCGATTTCGCAAGAGCCAATGCCGACGTCAGCGCAGGCGCGTCGCCCTGGCATCGATTGAACGGGCGAACGGCAGCAAGATCCGACGTCGGCCTTCAGGCTTCGGTTGCACAGAAATCACCGGACGCAGATGACCACTTCCCACATGCTTTTTCAGGGCTACGAACGTTGCGTTGTTCTACCCGCACGCGATCAGGATGCACGGAAATTGCACGCTCACTCTGCGATGGTCCGTCGGTCGTGACGGCGCGTAACCGAGCATTCGCAACTGCAATGACGAAACATTTCGACATCGATCGGTCACCCGCGGTAATGTCGAGTCGTCGAAGCAGAATTCAGTATCCACATTTACCGTTTTTCACCACAGCAAGCTACCCCTGCTATGGCTGCCCAACCCGGAGTCTTGATGGCCGACGCAACCCCTGTATTCGACGAGATGGGCTGGCCGGACAATGTCCGCGCACCGTATGCGTTGATTGACTCCTGGCTCAAATCGATGCCGCCCGAGCAGCTGGCGCTGAAGCGGCGCGAAGCGGAAGTATTGTTTCGCCGCATCGGCATCACTTTCGCGGTGTATACCGAAGGCGGGGACCCCGAGCGGCTGATCCCATTCGACTTCATCCCGCGGGTGATGGCACAGGCAGAATGGGTCCGTCTGCGCCAGGGCCTGGAGCAGCGCGCCAAGGCCTTGAACGCGTTCATTCACGACGTGTACCACGATCGCGATATCGTCCGTGCCGGCCGCATTCCGGAGCAGCTAATCTTGCACAACAGCGAGTTTCGGCCGGAAATGGCCGGGCTTGATCTGCCTGGCCGCATGTATTCGCACATCGCAGGCATCGACATGGTGCGCACTGGCCCCGACGACTACTACGTGTTGGAAGACAACTGCCGCACGCCGTCCGGCGTGTCGTACATGGTCGAGAACCGCGAGGTGATGCAGCGGCTGTTTCCCGACCTGTTCCGGCGCAACCGCGTCGCGCCCGTAGCGCATTATCCCGACGAGCTGCTTGCCACCCTGCGTTCGCTGGCGCCGCCTAACTGCCCGGGCGAACCGACCGTGGTGCTGCTGACGCCCGGCATCCATAACAGCGCCTATTACGAGCACGCGTTTCTGGCCGACGAGATGGGTATCGATCTGGTCGAAGGCGCCGATCTGGTGGTCGACAGGGACGTTTGCTACCAGCGCACTACTGCCGGGCTGTCGCGCGTCGACGTGATTTACCGCCGCATCGACGACGACTATCTGGATCCTTTGGTGTTCAAGCCAAACTCGATGCTGGGCGTACCGGGCCTCCACTTTGCCAACCGCGCGGGCAATCTCACGCTGACCAATGCCATCGGCGCCGGCATCGCCGACGACAAGGCCGTCTATATCCACGTGCCGGAGATGATCCGTTTCTATCTCGGTGAGGAGCCGCTGCTGCGCAACGTGCCAACGCACGACTGCAGTAAGCCGGACGAGTTGCGCTACGTGCTGGAGCATCTGGACGAGCTGGTGGTGAAAGCGGTTCATGGCTCCGGCGGTTACGGCATGCTGGTCGGGCCGCACGCAAGCCGCACCGAGCTCGAAGACTTCCGCGCCCTGCTAAAAACCCGCCCGAACGATTACATCGCGCAGCCCACGCTGGCGCTGTCGACGGTGCCAACTTTCGTCGACGCAGGCATCGCGCCGCGCCACGTCGACCTGCGGCCGTTCGTACTGTGCGGCGCCGATCGCATCCGCGTGGTGCCCGGCGGTCTCACCCGCGTGGCACTGAAAGAGGGCTCGCTGGTGGTGAACTCTTCACAGGGCGGCGGCACCAAAGACACCTGGGTATTGGAAAGCTGATGCTGGCACGCACTGCAGAAAACCTGTTCTGGCTCTCGCGTTATATGGAACGCGCCGACTATGTCGCCCGCCTGCTGCAGGTGGCCGGCCAGATGAACGCCGTTCGCGTCGATAGCGAACGCAATAGCGAGTGGGAATCCGCGATCGTGGCAGCTGGGGCCAGCGAGAGCTACTTCGCCCGCCATGAGACCGCCGACGAGCCGTCGGTGATCCAGTTCCTCGCCTTCGACGCCGACAACCCTTCTTCCATCGTCAACTGCATTGAGGTCGCGCGCCGCAACGCGCGCGCCGTGCGCACTGCGCTGACGGCCGATATGTGGGAAGCGGTCAACACGACCTGGCAAGAGCTTTCCACCTACCGCAACACGCCGATGACCGAGGACCTGCTGTCCGAGTTTCTCGAATGGGTCAAAGCGCGCGTCGGCTTGTTCCACGGCGTCTGCTCGAATGCGATGTTGCGCCGCGACGGCTTCCATTTCGTGCGCGTCGGCCAGTATCTCGAACGCGCCGACAACACCGCACGCCTGTTGGACGTGAAATATCACGTGAAGCTTCCTTCGGTGAACGACGTCGGCGGTGTGGTCGATTACTACCAGTGGCTGGCGATTCTGCGCGTGGTCGGCGCACGCCGCGCGTACCGCGTGATGTTCAAAGGGCAAGTCGAGCCGGCTCACGTGGCCGAGCTGCTGATCATGCGTGGCGAGTTTCCGCGCTCGCTGGCGTTTTGCTACAACCAGATTACCCAGCACCTGGACCTGATCGAGGATCAGGATCCCCAGCGCGCCGCGGAAGCCAAGCGGCAGGCGCATGCGATTTATACCAACCTGCGTTACGGCCGGATCGACTACATCATCAACAACGGTCTGCACGAATATCTCACCGACCTGATCGTGCGCACCGAGGCACTAGGCGCGCAAATCTCTGAAGGACATCTTTTTTAATCATGCAGCTGAGCATCGTTCACGACACCGTTTACCGCTACGGGCAAGCCGCCAGCATGATCATCCAGGCGCTGCGCATGTGGCCTGCGCCGAGCGCTGGCCAGACCGTGAGCAGCTGGCAGGTGGACGTCGACGGACGTCGGCTGCAGCCCACCTGCAGCGATGGCTTCGGCAATCCCGTTGCCACCCATACGATCGACCGCAGCGTGGAAACCCTGCGCCTCTCGGTACGCGGGTCGGTCAACACGCGCGATATGCACGGCGTGCACGGCGATCGGAAAGAATTGCTGCCGCCGATGTTCTATCTCTCGTCGACGCCGCTGACGCAAAGCAACGCCGAGATCGATGATCTTGCAAAATCCTCAGCCGGCGATGGTGCGGATCTGGAGCGTCTGCATCGGCTGACCAACGGCGTGCGCGATCGCATCGATTACCTGCCCTATCAGACCGATGCGGAAACGACCGCAGTCGAGGCGTTCGCTGCGCAGGCTGGCGTCTGCCAGGATCACGCTCACGTGCTGATTGCCGCAGCCCGTTCGCTGGGCTTTCCAGCACGCTACGTCAGCGGCTACCTCTGCCCTGTCGAAGGCACCGCGGCCGCCAGCCACGCGTGGGCGGAAATCTTTGTGGCGGATCTGGGCTGGCTAGGGTTCGACGCGGCCAATCGGCAATCGCCGGATGAGCGCTATGTGCGCATCGCCTGCGGCCGCGACTACCGCGACGCGGCGCCCGTGCGCGGCGTCCGCTTGGGCGGCATTGCCGAATCGCTTGAGGTGCAGGTGACCATCGCCGAATCCGGCCAGTCGCAATCCCAGTCGCAATCTTGGTAATTGCTCCTTAGATCATCAGCCGCTCAGCGCAGCTGGCTGTCCTTGCTGCCGCGGCGGTTATATAGGCCAGCAGCCTGCTCTTCATCATGCGCTTCCTGACAGACCACGCATAGGCGAACGCCGGGTACCGCCTTGCGGCGTGCCTCGGGAATCGTCGCCTCGCACTCCTCGCAGTGGGTCAGGCCAGGACCCTGGCGCAGCTGGCGCCGGGCGCGCGTCACCGCATCGCTGACGGTGGCGTCGATTTGATCCTGCACCGCGCCGTCGCCGGCCCAACCAGTTGCCATAAGAGTCTCCTGCCCTGAGGATGCGCGGACAGCCTGATCGCTCAGGTATCAACGTCGTGTCTAGAAAGATAGGGCCGCCGTAGACCAACCTCCAGCATCTCGCTTCGCCCGTTCAGCGGCCGGACCCGCGTTCATTCATGCTGTCTACCGCGACAAACGATGTGGCCCGCCTCTCAGCCTGCCTGCTTCGGCGTAGCCAAGAGAGCCAGCAACGTCAGCACCGCCGCCGCCGCCAGGTAATAACCCACATAGGCCAGCCCGTAACTCCTGGCCAGCGAGGTAGCGATATACGGCGCCAGCGAGGCACCAAAGATGCCCGCCATATTGAACGCGAGCGAGGCGCCGGTATAGCGCACGGCCGTAGGAAACATCTGCGCCAGAATCGTACCCAGCGGGCCGTAGGTCAGACCCATCACCCCCAACCCAATCGCCAGAAACAGCAGCACGCTGCCGCTGCTGCCCGCGGCAAACAGCGGCGCAAAGCCGATGCCGAAGGCGATGATCAGCACCGTCGATAGAATCATGGTGAAGCGGTTGCCGCAGCGATCGGCCAACATCGCCGACAGCGGGATGGTCGCACCAAAGAAAAGCACGCCGACCATCTGCAGTATCAGGAACTGCTCGCGCGAATAGCCCAGCTTGGTCGTCGCCCAGCTCAGCGCGAACACCGTCATCAGATAAAACAATACAAACGTAGCCAGCGCGGCGAAGGTGCCCGCCAGCAGAGCCCTTGGATATTGGGTGATTACCGTCAGCATCGGCAACTTGACGCGCTCGTGGTGCGCCATGGCCTTGGCAAAGGCCGGCGTTTCCTGCAGCTTCAAGCGCATCCATAGGCCGATCAGCACCAGCACGGCGCTGGCCAGAAACGGCACGCGCCAGCCCCACGCGAAAAACGCCCGATCGCCGATGCCCTGCGTCAGCCACAGAAACAGTCCGCTGGAAAAGAAAAAGCCGATCGGCGCACCCAGCTGCGGAAACATGCCGTACCAGGCTCGCTTGCCCGGCGGCGCATTCTCGATCGCTAGCAGCACCGCACCGCCCCACTCGCCGCCAAGCCCCAGCCCCTGGCCAAAACGGCAGAGCGCCAGCAGCAGCGGTGCGATGACCCCGAGGCTTGCGTACGTTGGCAACAGGCCAATGGCCACGGTGGAAATGCCCATTGTCAGCAGCGCTGCCACCAGCGTCGCCTTGCGCCCGACCCGATCACCGAAATGCCCGAACACGGCCGAACCGATCGGCCGCGCGAAAAACGCCAGCGCGAACGTGGCGAACGACTGCAGCGCCGCCGAAGCCGGATCGGCCGATGGAAAAAACAGCTTCGGAAAAACCAGCACCGCCGCTGTGGCATAAATATAGAAATCGAAAAACTCGATCGTCGTGCCAATCAGGCTGGCAAACAGGATGCGGCTCGGCGAATTGGCCGGCGCGGTAGTCGCTTGAGTCATTCCAAATTGTTCCAGCGGTGCAGGCTCTTCGATTCTGCCAGAGCCGGCGCCATGGTGCTAAAGGCATGCGTTGCTTAGGGTCGCCGATGCCCGCTAAGAGGCGCATCGGTTTTCGACGATGCCTGCATATAGCGCTGTCGTATTTGCGGCCGGACGAGAGCCTTTCGAAGCTCCGAACCTTACTCGCGCGGCGCCACAACCTCGCCATCTTCCTTGATGAAGGGCTCGGAGAACGACGGAAGAATATCGACAACCCGCTCGGAAGGCCTGCACAGCCTGGTACCCAGCGGCGTCACCACGAAGGGACGATTGATCAAAGTCGGGTGGGCAATCATTGCATCCAGAAGTACGTCAGCCGTGCTTGACCCATCTAGCCCAAGCTCGGCATATAACGTCTCCTTTTCGCGCAGGGCCGCGCGCGGCGTCAGCCCAGCATCCTCAATCAGCCGCCTCAGCAACGGACGGCTCGGCGGGTTTTTCAGATATTCCACGATGGTCGGCTCGATGCCAGCGTGCCGAATCAGGGCCAGCACGTTGCGCGAGGTGCCGCAGGCAGGGTTGTGGTAGATGGTGACTGACGTCTCAGGCATTTACTCGTCTCCGTCGGTAGCTGTCTGCGTTGAAGAAATCACGCCCGCCGCCAGTGACAGCGCGCGTGCTTCGCTTGCGCCCTTGCGCTCGCTATACCTATCGACCAGATAGTTGCTGCGATCGCGAATCATCAGGGTGAACTTGAACAGCTCCTCCATCACGTCTACCACCCGATCGTAATACGGCGAGGGCTTCATTCGACCGGCATCGTCGAATTCCTTCCAGGCCTTGGGCACCGACGATTGATTCGGAATGGTGACCATGCGCATCCAGCGTCCGAGCAGCCGCAGCGCGTTGACCACGTTGAACGACTGCGAGCCGCCGCACACCTGCATCACTGCCAGAGTACGCCCCTGCGTAGGGCGCACGCTGCCGTCCTCGAGCGGCAGCCAATCGATCTGGTTCTTGAACACGCCGGTCATCGCACCGTGCCGCTCCGGGCTTACCCAAACCTGCCCTTCGGACCACAGCGAGAGCTCGCGCAGTTCGAGGACTTTTGGGTGATCACCCGGCACGCTGTCGAGCATCGGCAGCCCAAGCGGATCGAATACCCGCGTTTCCGCGCCCAGCCGCCGCAGAATACGCTCAGCCTCCAGCGCCAGCTTGCGGCTAAAGGACTGCGGCCGCAGCGATCCATACAGAATAAGAATGCGCGGCAAATGGGATGCGCCCTCGGGCAAGCCGAGTTTGATGCCGTCCGGAATGTCCAGGGCATCGGTTGAGACGTTGAGCAGTTCGTCCATCGTGTTGTCCCTGGCGTTGAGTCGGTTTGGTCACGGATGGCACCCGGACGGTTGCCTCTGTTAGATGATTCTATCATTATGGAAACGTCGAACAAATAAGCTGGCTGCGCCGTATGCAGAGCAAACAGGCCGTCACCCTTCTTTCCGCACTCGCGCAGTCGTCACGTCTGGCGGTCTATCGGCTACTGATCGAACACGCGCCCGACGGCCTCGCCGCCAGTGCCATCGCGCAGAAGCTGGATTTGGCGAATGCCACGCTGTCCTTCCACCTGAAAGAGCTCTCCCACGCGGGTTTGGTGGCGAGCCGGCAGGAAGGTCGGTTTATCTATTACTCGCCGGTGATCGCAGCCATGAATGAACTGATCGGCTACCTTACCGACCACTGCTGCAGCCAGTCCGAGGGTGCATGCGCCATGGGCAAGGCTGGTAGCAAGCCAGCAACCGCAGCGAGACCGCGCTCGGCAGCCACATCAAAACGCCGCCGCGCATGAGCTCGCGACCCTTCTTAGGTTGGGCTGAGCGCAGCGAAGCCCAACCTGTCCGCAATGTCCACGCTGGGCTTCGCTTCGCTCAGCCGAGCCCAGCCTACGTAAACAAACCGTCGATCGAACCTGACACCTCACACATCGACACGCGTACCGATTTCCACCATTCGGTTGTCGGGGAGATGGAAATGCGTGGTCGCCGCCAGCGCATTGCGCGCCATCAGCGCAAACAGATGAGCCCGCCAGAGCGGCATATCGCGTATGCGCGAGGGCACGATATTTTCGCGACTGGCGAAATAAGTGAGGCGGTCTGGATCAACCGGCTCATTGTCGATTTCCATGGCGCTCAGCGCTTGCGGTACGTCGGTGTCTTCGGCAAAGCCGAAGCGCAGGTGAACCTGATGGAAGCCGTCGCCGAGCTCGACGTGGTGCAGACGATTCGTCGTCGACACGAACGGGGCGTTGACGAACTCCAGCGTCAGCACGATGTTCGTTTGATGGAGTACGCGGTTGTGCTTGAGATTATGCAGCAAGGCGACCGGCACACCGCTGCGTGCGGTGAGGAACACTGCACTGCCCTCGACGCGATGCGGAGGATGCGCGGCGATGCTGGTGACGAAGCTCTTCAGCTCCAAACCGTCGCGGCTCAGGTGACTGATCAGAATCTGCCGACCGCGGTGCCAGCTCGACATCAGCACATACATCACCACACCAAGCAGCAGCGGAAACCAGCCGCCCGAGGCAATTTTCAGAATGTTGGCGCCGAAAAACGCCACGTCGATGGTAATCAGCACGATGCCCAACGGAATCAGCGCCACATAGCGCCAATGCCAGGCGAAGCGCGCATACAGCAAAGCCAAAAGAGTCGTCGCCAGCATCGTGCCGCTCACCGCAATACCGTAAGCCGACGCCAGCGCATCAGACGAGCGAAAAATCAGCACGGCGGCCATGACCAGAATTAGCAACATCAAATTGATGCCGGGCAGATACACCTGCCCTTCCACGTGGTGCGAGGTGTGCTGCACGCGCATGCGCGGCAGGTAGCCGAGTAGCATCGCCTGACGCGCCATCGAAAAGGCGCCGGCGATCACCGCCTGTGACGCAATCACCGTCGCCAGCGCCGCCAGCACAATCATCGGATACAGCAGCGCATGCGGCACCATGCGATAGAACGGCATCTCGCCAGCAGCTGCGTTACCCAACAGGTAGGCGCCCTGGCCGAAATAGCTCAGCAGCAGGCATGGCAGCACCAGCGCAAACCACGCCACGCGGATAGAGCCGGCGCCGAAGTGCCCCATATCGGCATACAGCGCTTCGGCACCGGTCAGTACGAGGATCACCGCGCCCAGCGTTTCGAAACCGCGAAAGCCGTTGGCGCCAAAGTAGCGCACCGCATACATCGGATCGATGGCCCACAGCACCTCCGGCCGATCGAGCAGGCGATAAATCCCCAATATCGCTATCACCACCAGCCATAACGCCATCACCGGCCCGAAGATCTTTCCCACATGCGCCGAACCCACGCGCTGCAGCAAAAAAAGCCCGAACAGGATCACGATGCTGATTGGCAAGACCCAGGCTTTTAGCGCGGGCGCTGCCAACTGCAGGCCCTCCACGGCCGAAAGCACCGACACCGCCGGCGTAATCACGCTGTCGCCGAAGAACAGGGCAGCGCCGATCAAGCCTAGCGAAAGCGCGACGACCAGCAGACCGCGCGGAATCTTGTCGCGGCAGACTTCGCGCGTCAGCGCCATCAGCGACATGATGCCGCCTTCGCCGTTATTGTTCGCCCGCATGATGAACGCGACGTACTTGCACGACACCACGATGATCAGCGCCCAAAACACCAGTGACAGCAGACCCAACACATTGTCGCGATTGGCCTGCACACCATGGGAATCAAACGCCGCCTGCAGCGCATACAGCGGGCTGGTGGCGATATCGCCGAACACCACGCCCAGTGCGCTGGTAACCAGCGCGGCCGAGATCGACTGAACCTTCGAAGCAGGATGCGGTGGGCTTTGGCTGTTCACGGAGGCAACTCGGTGGAAATCCAGCGCGCAGCTTAAGGGATAACGTGCTGGTTTTAGATCAACGAACGCAGCATGCCCAGGTCGCGTACGAAATGCGCAATAGCCTCCCCGCGCTCTCGTTCGTCGGGCAACCGCAGGAGATAGGACGGGTGCACGGTGGCGAAGGCCCCGATGCCGTTGTCGAGGGTGATCCACTGGCCGCGCTGCTCAAGCAGGCGAAAGTTCTTGCCGAAAATCGCCTGTGCCGCCATCGCACCGAGGCAGACAATGATCTTAGGCGCAACGCGCTGGATTTCGGCAAGCAGCCAAGGGCGACACGCCGACTGCTCGGAGGCGTTGGCGCGCGAGTGGATGCGGCGTTTGCCGCGCGGCTCGAACTTGAAGTGCTTGACGGTATTGGTGACGTAAAGCTGGTTGCGCTCGACGCCAGCCTGCGCCAGCGCCTGGTCCAACAACTGACCGGCCGGGCCGACAAAGGGGCGGCCGGCCAAATCCTCCTGATCGCCCGGCTGCTCGCCGATCACCATGATGCGCGCATTGTCGGGGCCTTCACCGAATACCGTCTGCGTCGCCGGTTCCCATAAGGGACACGCCCGGCATTGTCCGGCCTGCAGGCGCAACTCGGCGAGGCTGCCTTGGGGCAGCACTGACGCCTGTCGTGGCAACGGTGCGGGAATGTGCTTTTTCGGTTCGGTTGGCGCCTTCTGCACCATCGCATCCATGCGCGCAGAAGCGTCGCGGATGAGACCGGGTATCAGCGCGGCCTCGGGCATGTTTTTCCAGTAGCGTACCGGCATCTCGTTCTTCATCGCCTGCACTTTCAGCCGCGCCGGGTTGAAGATATTCGCGAAGTAGGTCAGCCACAGATCTTCCAGCGCATCGTCGTTTGGCGCGTCGGCTTTCTGCGCGCCGGCACCGAAGCTGATGGTTTCGCCGTTCCAGTGGGCGCTGCGTGTCGGTGTGAGTATCGACCAGTGCATGCCGGCAAATCGGCGCACAAAGAACGGCGCGACGCGTGGGAGAATATCGTGCGACGGCTCGAACCACGCAATGAAGACGGAGCCTTGCGGCTGCGCGACTTCGCGAAAGCGCACGAAGGCCTTCATCTTATGCATGTCGCGCCGCACGGCCTTGGCCGCCTGCTCGCACCAGGCCACGTCGTCATCGCTGGCGATATGCAGCAGCTGGCGTTCGCCATGGGTGAGGCGCCAGAGCAGGCGATACAAAAGGGCGTGGCGACGCGCGTCGGCATGTGCCAGCACCGTATTGGCAAGGCTCAGAAACTCACGCGGTACCTTCCCAGCTGGCTTGGCCTCACGCGATGGCTGATGAGCTGGCGATAATTCCGCCGGCAGCAGGCCTGCCCTTTCGCCAACCTGCCATTGCACATCCGACGGCAGCACGTCTTCAGCCAGCAGCGCGCGCGCCTGAAAGCGCCATTCCGCCAAATCGCTGCCATCGTGCAGAACGACCAGACGCATCAGTGACCGAACAAATCGGCCTGGCGCGGCGTGGTGTCGAGATGACGCAGCGCGCCGCTTTCGCTGTCCACGCGCGGGCGGTGATCGATCGTGGCAACGAATGGCGCGACCTTGCGTACCGGCACGCGCAGCTTGACCAGATCCTCGTAACGCAGCTTGCGATGCACGCGCATGCCGAGCAACCGCTGCACCGTGCGCACGCACAGACCCGGCACGCGCAGCAGCATTTCTTTCGGCGCGCGGTTCAGGTCGACCGGAAACTGTTCGCGATGGCGCAGCGCCCAGGCCATCTTCGGATCGACGTCCAGATCGAGCATGCCGCTATCGTTGGCTGGCGCGATCTCGTCGACTTGGAAGCCGTAGAAGCGCATCAGCCAGTCGGCCTGATACAGCCGATGCTCGCGCACCAGCGGCGGCGGACGCAGCGGCAAGGCCTTGGAGGCGTCGGGAATGGGACTGAAGGCCGAGTAATACACGCGCTTGAGCTTGTAGTTGGCATAAAGATTCGTGCTGCTGGTGAGCACATCACGATCGCTGGAAGCATCGGCGCCGACGATCATCTGTGTGCTCTGCCCGGCTGGCGCAAATCGTGGCGCCTTCTTTTCTGCTTTTGCCTCATCGATACCCATGCGCAGACGCCCCATCGCGCGGCGGATATCGCGCAGATCCTTTTCCGGCGCCAGCGCCTTCAGCCCACCTTCGGTTGGCATTTCGACATTGATGCTGAGGCGATCGGCCCAGCGCGCGGCGTCGGAGAGCAGTTCGGGCGACGCGTCGGGAATGGTCTTTAGATGAATATAGCCGCCAAACCGGTGATCCACGCGCAGGCTACGCGCCACCTGCACCAGCATCTCCATGGTGTAATCGGGCGACTGGATGATGCCCGAGGACAGGAACAAACCTTCGATGTAATTGCGCCGATAGAAGTCCATCGTCAATTGCACGACTTCTGCCACGGTAAAGCGTGCGCGCTGCACGTTGCTGGTACGTCGATTGATGCAGTAGGCGCAGTCGTAGACGCAAAAGTTGGTCAGCAGAATCTTCAGCAGCGAGATGCAGCGGCCGTCCGGCGCATACGCATGGCAAATCCCCATGCCCTCGTTCGAGCCGATGCCGCCGGTTTTCAGCGAATCGCGCTTCTGCCCGCCGCTGGACGAGCACGAAGCGTCGTACTTGGCGGCATCCGCGAGAATGGCGAGCTTTTCGGAGAGTTTCATCAGGGCACCATCATGGCGCAGCCGATGCGGCGTGAGTGTGTAGAAGCCGCAGTCTCGCGACCATCTGTCGCAAGTGCTGCGACGGGTTCTTAATATCAGTGGCGGAAGAACAGGTAGATAGCACTGTACGGCACACGGACTTCGGCGCCGGCATGGCCAGCATCGCAGCCCCCTGCCGGCGCCAAGCCGCCTTCGGTACGCGTACGCACCACGTAGTCGACATTGGACATCAGGCCATGGCCGGTATGCGACTTCGCCTGCAGTACGATCCACGCAATCGCACCAGCGTTCGGTGACGGCGAAACATTCAGCGGATTGCCGACAACCGTACTACCGTCGATAGCCTGCCAAGTGGGACCGGCGTAATGCTTTCCGATCGGTTGGCCACGAGCATCACTCAGGCTGGCATCGGGTGCTTTCAACGTCCATGCGTAACTGTCGCTTGCCGATTTGCAGGTATAGATCTGCACGCCCTTGCCAAACGCCTCGATGGCGGACGGCGTAGCCGCCGAGCTATGAGCATGCACGACGCAGGCGAAGCCGGCGATTGCAACTGCGGTGCTGATGGATACCTTGCGCATCAATAGTCTCCAGAATGTCCCTGCGAAGCCTACTCGTCGATCTGACAGTATGCAGTAGCCTAATCATCGCCGTGGCTTCCATTTTCCGCACCGCGGTATGGCCATGGCCACCTGCAACGGCCGTATAAAAAGAGGGCCGCCCAAGGCGACCCTCTTTCTGCGTCACTTCGCGTGACACCTCGCTTGCCATCGCCTCACTGCGTCAGCGCATTGATCAAGGCCGCGCCCTGCGGGCTGCCCCAGCCGGTGACTAGATCGAAACCGGCCACTGCGTTGAAACCGGCACCGCTGCCCGCGGACGGTTTGTTGTTACCGCTGGTGATGTCGTGGAACTGACTCTTGTAGCTGGAACTGACACCAATGTTGTAGATCTTGGTATTGACGAAGCCGAGCGTGCTCTTGCCAGCCGCGACCGACTGCTGATTAGCCAAGGCCAGGAAACCGGCCCAGCGCGGCGCGGCAAAGCTGGTGCCGCCATAGCCTGTTTCGAACGTACCGTTGCTGACCGTCGGGTTGTCAAAGTTCGCTTCGGCCGCGAGATCCGGATCGTTGCGATACGTGGTCGATCCCTTATTAGCGCTGGTGATCACGCCGCTCAACTTCTGATAAGCGGGCGTCGCATAGCCGGCCTGCTTGTAGTAGCCGCCGCTGCTGTCGAGCCAGCCCGTTTCGGAGGTCCACGTGCCGCCGGGGCCTGAAGTAACCAGGTCGGTGCCACCAACGTCGAGAATGTTCGGGTCCAGCGATGGTGGCAGCCAGGTGCTGGAGTTATAAGCGCCTTCATCGCCGCTGGCGTTGAGGAAAGTCTGGCCCTGCGCGGCGAACTGCTTGTAGATGGTGTCGTCCGCGCTACCGAAATCCCCGCCACCCCACGAGCTAGTAATCACCTTGGCAGTATTGTCCGTCGCCATCTGGTTGAGGATGTCCGTGGCGCTGGAGCCCTCGTAGAAAATCACCTGAGTCAAGCCCGGTGCCATCCCGATGACGTTAACGATGTCCAGCACCTGTTCGCCGTCATCGCAGGTGGAGGTGCCGCTGCCGTCACCCGCGTCGCAGACGCCACTGTAGCCGTTGACCAATACGTTTTTGATCGGCACCGACGACTTCATGCCGGTCTTGCTGTAGTAGAGCGTGACATCGGCGGACTTGTAGCCGTCATACGAAAAAATGCCTACGGTCTGCCCGGCACCAGTCAGCGAGCCCGAGCCGTAGTACGCCGCGCGCATATCGCTTGGCAAATACTCTCCCGACGGACCGGACCCGTGCGTAGCCTTGATCGCCTCCATATGCTGCACGCTGTTGCCGTGCACCAGATGGTTCCTCGGCAGGTTGATGTTGGTCAGGCCGGTGATGTCGAGCAAGGGCACGGCCAGATCCAGCGTCGGCTCGCGATCGGGCGCAAAGAAAGTGCGGTTTTCGGTCGGATGCTGGTAGTTGCCGAGCTGCACGTGCAGCGCGCGATTGATGGTGGCCACTGATCCCTGCACATCGACCACGCGGCGGTTCGGCGTGGTCTGAGTCACAGTGAGGCCGTTCGATTTGGCCCAGGCGACAACGGCGTCATAGTCTTTTTGATTAGCGCTAAATCGCTCGGTGAATTCGGCGGACGAGAGATAGTGGTGATAATTGGGGCTTTGCGGATCACGCAGCTGCAGCAACAGGCTGTCGAGCTCGGCTTCGTTGCGCAATGGCAGAATCAGGCCGAGCTTCATGCTCTTTGTCTGATCCATGACGCCGGCATGCGCAGCCAGACCCGACGATACGGCCGCTGGCAGGTTCGCATTCAGCAGATGATTGGCACCGACCAGCGTGTCAGTGGCCTGCGCCGCAAAACCAAGCGCCAGCGCGCTGGCGAACAGCAGCGCTGCGACCGATTTTTTGAGCACTATGTTTTTACGATTAACCGAACTGTCAGGCAGTAATTTCACAATCCATCTCTCCATGGTTTAGTGTCGGATGCGATGCCTTAGGCACC
>CAIKJM010000100.1 GCA_903827735.1 uncultured Rhodanobacter sp.
CGGTCTACCGACAGTATCAGCAACCCCACCCGGCGGAAACGGCACAACCATAGTGATCGGCTTTGTAGGCCAGGACTCTGGTGCCTGTGCAAAGATGCTCTGAGAGGCCAAGCAAGCACATAAAAAGGCTAAGGCAGTAGCAAATGAATATTTTTGTCTCATTTTTTGTCTCAAATACGTAAATTAGTTATTATTTATGCTCTTTATCCTACTACAAGATTCATCACAATAAACAGGGGTTAACGTAGACAAAACCCCAGCCGGAGACAGTAAACATGAGATATGCCGCATTTGTTTTAGCCAAAGAGCCTACCAAAACTCGCGTTGGAATTGTGTCTGCTGATGGCACGACAGTTCAAGAGCTCGACTTAGGCGTTGACGTTAGTGAAGATGGCATTGTTGCCATTCTCAAATCTGACCTCGCAGGCAAGCTCCCAGAACCTACTTCTACGCATGCGTTTAGCGACATCCGCCTACTCGCTCCAGTACCTAGACCGCGTCGCAATATTTTCTGCGTCGGTAAAAATTATCATGAGCACGCTAAAGAATTTTCCAACAGCGGATTTGATGGCAGCGCTAAACCTGGAGAAGATATTCCAAGCCATGCAATCTTCTTCACGAAGCCACCTGAGTCTGTAACCGGACCCAATACTAACGTCATTATCCCCACTGCTGTATCCACCTGCATCGATTACGAAGCGGAACTCACGATTGTGATTGGCAAAGGCGGCAAAGGCATCGAGCTTGATATGCCCGCCAAACGCCGATGTCGCAGCGCCCCCGGCCCCGGCAGTGAGCGCCGGAACCGCCAGCGCGGCCGCACCGACCAGCACCGCAAAAGCCACGATCGAGATTGCGCGCGACGCCTTGTCACCACCCCAGGCGGCGACCAGCAACAGCACCAGCACCGAAGTGCTGAGCAGGTCCTCGGCCGAAACGGCGAACAGCGAATGGAGGAAATCCATTATTTCGCCCCCTTCAACTGGGCCGAACCAAGCGTTGCCGCAACGGCGGCGGGCGTCTTGCCCCCGAACTTCACGTCAGCATCTCCCTTGGGCCTGGCAATCGCCACCCGCGCCTCCAGCGTCCCGATATCCTTGCGCATCGGGGCAATGAACGATTCGGGGTAGACCCCCATCCACAACACAGCGGCGGCCAGCGGCACCATCATCGCCCATTCGCGAAAATCGAGATCGGGCATCGCGGCGGCATCGGCATTCTTCTGATCACCGAACACCACGCGCCGATAGAGATACAGCATATAGGCCGCGCCCAGAATGATCCCGGTGGTCGCAACCAGCGCGATCAGGCTCGATTCCTTGTAGATCCCCAGCAGCGACAGGAATTCGCCGACAAACCCGCTGGTGCCCGGCAGCCCGATCGAGGCCATCGTGAACAGCAGGAAGAACAGCGCGTAATAGGGCATGTTGATGGCCAGGCCGCCATAGCGCACGATTTCGCGCGTGTGCAGCCGATCGTAGATCACACCGACCGCGAGGAACAGCGCACCCGACACGATACCGTGGCTCAGCATCACCACCATCGAGCCTTCAAGGCCCTGCCGGTTGAACGCGAACAGACCGACCGTGACGATCGCCATGTGCGCAACCGACGAATAGGCGATCAGCTTTTTCATGTCGTTCTGCACCAGCGCGATCAGCGACGTGATCACCACCGCCGCGATCGACAGCCCCCACACCATCGGCGCAAAATGGGCCGAGGCGATCGGGAACATCGGCAGCGAGAACCGGATGAAGCCATAGCCACCCATTTTCAGCAGCACGCCGGCCAGGATCACCGAGCCTGCGGTCGGCGCCTGCACGTGCGCATCGGGCAGCCAGGTGTGCACCGGCCACATCGGCATCTTCACCGCAAAGCTGGCAAAGAACGCCAGGAACAGCCAGGTCTGCGCCTGCGGTGGGAAATCATATTCCATCAGCGTCGGGATGTCGGTGGTACCGGCCGCGTTGGCCATCCAGAACATCGCGATCAGCATCAGCACCGATCCGAGCAGGGTATAGAGAAAGAACTTGTAGCTGGCATAGATGCGATTGGCGCCGCCCCAGATGCCGATGATCAGGTACATCGGGATCAGCCCGGCTTCGAACATGATGTAGAACAGGAACAGGTCCTGCGCCGCAAACACGCCGATCATCAGCGTTTCCATGAACAGGAGCGCGGCGTAATATTCGCCCGCGCGCTTCTCGATCGAATTCCAGCTTGCGCCGATGCACACCGGCATAAGGAACACGGTCAGCACGATCAGCATC
>CAIKJM010000101.1 GCA_903827735.1 uncultured Rhodanobacter sp.
TTTCAACGGCATTCCAAGATGCGCGAGCATAGCGCCGCGCCGGTTCTGCCGCTCAGTCATCATCAGGCCAGCGCGGCATGGCAGTCTTTTCACTGCGCTTGGGCTTTGCATCGATCGCATGCACGCCGCGCCACACCGCAAGCGCATCGACGGTCGCCGCCACATCATGCACGCGCACCAGGCGCGCGCCGCGCTGCGCGGCAATCAACGCGGCGGCAGCTGAGCCCGCCGCGCGGTCGGCTGGCGTGGTTTTGCCGGTGAGCGTGCCGATCATGCCTTTGCGCGACAGGCCCACATACACACCGCTTCCCAGATTGCTGAAGCGTTCGAGCGCGCTGAGCAAGGCCAGGTTGTGCTCCAGCGTCTTGCCGAAGCCGAAGCCCGGATCAACCAGGATCTTTTTTTTATCGATACCGGCCAGCTCGCAGGAAAAGAGCTGATCGGTGAGGAAGCGATGCACCTCGGCGACGACGTCGTCATACTGTGGATCCGCCTGCATGCTGCCCGGCTCGCCCTGCATATGCATCAGGCACACCGGCACGCCCAGTTCGGCCGCGGCGCTGCGCGCACCATCGCGCCGAAGCGCGTAAACGTCGTTGATCATGCCCGCGCCCGCCGCCACCGCCGCGCGCATCACTTCAGGCTTGGAGGTGTCGATGGCAATCGGCAAGGAGGTGCTTGCGATGAGCTGTTCGATCACCGGCAGCACGCGACGCAGCTCTTCCTCGACGGAGACTTCGGTAGCACCTGGCCGCGTGGATTCACCGCCGACGTCAAGCATGTCGGCACCTTCGTCCGCCATGCGCAGGCCCTGCGCTACGGCCGCATCGACCTGATCATGCAGGCCGTCGGCCGAAAATGAATCCGGCGTCACGTTGATGATGCCTGCTACGCGCGTACGATCCAGCCGCAGCGGACGACCGGCGCAATTGAGCACCGTGGCGAATGCGTCCAAAGAAAATGCATCAGCCGACATGCTCATTTCCTCGCCGTTGAATAGATACCAAAGCGGTGGATTGGATCACGCGGCGGACAGGCCGCCGAGCTCGCCCATAAACCGGCGATAGTGGCGCAGCTCGTCGATCGAGTCGCGGATATCCGACAGCGCGGTGTGCGCCGATTCCTTGCCGAAACCTTTGGCCACATTCGGCGCCCAGCGGCGGGCCAGCTCCTTCAGCGTCGACACGTCCAGGTTACGGTAGTGAAAATAGCGCTCCAGGCGCGGCATCTGCCGGTGCATGAAGCGGCGATCCTGGCAGATCGAGTTGCCGCACATCGGCGACTTGCCCGGAGGCACCCACGCACGCAGAAATTCCACCGTCGCCTGCTCGGCCATCGCATGATCGGTTTCGGAGTTCAGCACCTGCCGCCACAGGCCGGACTTGTGATGCTGGTTGCTGTTCCAGCTGTCCATCGACTCCAGCCGGTCGATCTCGTGGCGAATGGCAAACACCGGGCCTTCGGCCAGCACGTTGAGATCCTTGTCCGTCACCACCGTGGCAATCTCGAGGATCGAGTCGTTATCGGTGTCGAGTCCGGTCATTTCCAGATCGATCCAGCTCAGGTTTTCGTCGTTCACGAGGCTCATGCGTGCTCCTTGGGAAAGCCAGTTTATCAGTCTTGCTCGATCTGCCCAGCAAATGCGTATATAGACCTACCTATCCACATACGTATCAATGCGCCATTGGGCTTCGACAGCTTTGGCACATGCGATGATTCACGCCATGCAGACTTTTTTCTGGCACGACTACGAAACCTCCGGTGCCGACGCGCGGCGCGACCGTCCGCTGCAGTTCGCAGGCATCCGCACCACGCTTGAACTGGAGATTATCGGCGAGCCCGTGATGTTTTACGGAAGGCCGTCGCGCGAAATGCCGCCACATCCGGATGCCTGCATGATTACCGGCATCACGCCGCAGCTGGCCGAACGTGAAGGCCTGCCGGAAAGCGAGTTCGCCGCGCGCGTACACGAACAGCTGTCAGCCCCTGGCACCTGCGGCGTGGGCTACAACTCGCTGCGCTTCGATGACGAGTTCACGCGGCAAATGCTGTACCGCAATTTCTACGAGCCGTACGGGCGCGAGTGGGAAAACGGCAATTCGCGCTGGGATCTGATCGACTTGGTGCGCATGTGCCAGGCGCTGCGCCCGGAGGGCATTGTCTGGCCAACGCGGGACGACGGCTCGCCCAGCTTCAAGCTGGAGCACCTGGCCACCGCCAACCAGCTCACGCAGGAGCGCGCGCACGACGCGCTGTCCGACGTCTACGCGCTGATCGACCTGGCTCGGCTGATCCGCGTACGCCAGCCGCGGCTGTGGGACTGGTACTACGGCCTGCGGCGCAAGCAGAAAGTATTCGAGATGCTCGACGTGATCGGCATGACGCCGGTGGTCCACGTGTCGTCACGCTATCCGGCCAGCCGGCACTGTCTCACGGTGATCGCGCCGCTGGCGCCGCATCCCAGCCGCGCGGGCGAAGTCATCGTCTACGACCTCGCCACCGATCCCGCGACGTGGCTGGCTCTCGATGAAGAAGAGATCGCCGATCGCATTTTCACCGCACGCGCCGACTTGCCGGAAGGCATCGAACGCATTCCGCTGCGGACCGTGCGCGCCAATCACGCACCGGCGCTGGCGCCGCTGTCGGTACTGCAGGGCATCGATACCGATCGCTTGCAGCTGAATATGGATGCCTGCTTCGCCCACCGCGACGTGCTGCATGCCGCCGAAGGTCTGACCGAAAAGCTGCGCCGCGTGTTTCAGCGCGCGGCCGAGCTGCCGCCGCCGGATGATCCCGAGCTGGCGCTTTACGGCGGCGGCTTTCTGCCCGACGCCGATAAGAAGCTGCTGGCCCAGGTGCGTGCGACGCCACCCGAACAATTGGGCGAACGCCACTTTCCCTTTCGCGACGCGCGCTATGCCCAACTGCTTTTTCGCTATCGCGCGCGGAACTGGCCGCAGACGCTCAACGACGAAGAGCGGCTGCGCTGGGACGCATTCCGCGAAGCGCGATTGACTCGGCATACCTCGCTGACCGGCCTGACGCTGGACGAGTACTTTGCCCGCATTGCCGAGCTTCGTGCCGAACCGCTGGCGCAGGGCAAACTCGGCATGCTCGATCAGCTGCAGGCGTGGGGAGAGGAACTCGCCGCAAGCGTCTAGCGCGACGTATTGCCCTGTCCGTTCAACGGGAGCTATTGCGCCATAACTGCACCGCATACGGCAAAATGTTTCACTATTTTCATTTCACTATCGCCTGACGATCGCGCATGCCCAAAGCCTATTTCACGCCCGCCACCTTTCGCTTTCTCGCCGCGCTGGATCATCACAACAGCCGCGAGTGGTTTCATTCGCACAAGGACGACTACGAGTGCCACGTGCGCGAACCGTATCTGCAGCTGATTGCCGACCTGCAGGCGCCGCTGGCGAAGATCAGCACGCACTACCGTGCCGATCCGCGCAAGAACGGCGGCTCGCTGTTCCGCATCTTTCGCGACACGCGTTTCTCCAACAACAAGCTGCCCTACAAATCGTGGCAGGGCGCACGGTTCTTCCACGAACGCCGGCACGAGATTCCGGCGCCATCGTTCTACATGCACATCCAGCCCGGCGACTGCTTCGCCGGCGGCGGCATGTGGCATCCGGAGTCGGATGCGCTCAAACACATCCGCGAATTCATCGCCGACAACCCGGCAACGTGGAAGCGTGCCACGCAGAGCAAGGCCTTTCGCGAACATCTGACGCTGGGCGGTGAATCGCTGAGCCGCCCGCCGCGCGGTTACGACGCCACCCACGAATTGATCGACGATCTCAAGCGCAAGGACTTCGTCGCCTCGGCGCACTTCGACGAAGCGCTGGCTTGTTCCGACGAGCTTCTGCCGTGGCTCGTGTCGACGTATAAGAAAGTATCACCGCTGGTCGATTATCTCTGCGCCGCGCAGGAGCTCGAGTTCTGAGATTTAGCGCTCGTAGAACTCGCGCCGAGTGCTCAATAGATAGATCGACACAGCAATGCCGACTACGGCAGTGACCGCGACGTAGTGCGCAGGCGCCAGCGGGCCAAGTGTCTCCGCCAGTACGCCAATCAGCGGCGGCGTGATCGCACCGAAAATCGCGTAAGCAATATTGTAGGAAAACGAAATGCCGGTGAAGCGGATCGCCGGCGGAAAGGCGGCCACCATCACCGACGGCACCACGCCGACCACGCCTACGCTGAGGCCGGCGATCGCATACAGCAACAAAAAATGCGCGCCGCCTGCGGCCAGATCCAGATACAGCGCATACGTGGCCACCAGCAGCGCCAGTGACCCCAGAAGCAGCGCCCAGTCGCGGCCGATGCGGTCGACCAGCAGGCCGCCGCCGAGGCAACCGAAGCATAGGCACAGCGCGGCAATGCTGCTGCCTTCGAAGGCCAGCGCCGGCGCCAGATGAAACTTCACCTGCACCAGGGTCGGCGTCATCAGGATCACCACCACGATGCCGGCGGTCAGCATCCAGGTCACCAGCACCGACAGCCACACGCCCGCCAGATGACTGCGTACCACCGTTTTCAGCGGCAGCTCCTGCGCCAGCTGCTTGCGCTCGCGCAATGCCGAAAA
>CAIKJM010000102.1 GCA_903827735.1 uncultured Rhodanobacter sp.
GCGCCATGCATTACGACCAGAGCTGGATGGGGTTTGGCATTGTCGGCGGCATGCAGGCAGGCCTGATCTCCGCGCTGGCCGCGCTGCTGCTGTTCGCGATCTTCCGCTGGCTCGGTCAGCGCAACGCATGGGGTTACGGCACGCAAATCAGCTGGACCGTGCTCGTGGCTGTGCTGCTCACTGCCAGCGGCGATCTGTGGGATCTGTTCTATTTCAATTACGCCCGGCTGCAGTCGATGGCGTTACTGCGCGCCAAGCTCGCCGAGGTGCACGACCCGGACAGCATCGGCGTGCGCGTGCTTTGCGAGTTTCTTGGCATCGTGCTGGGCATCTATGTGTCATGGGTGCTGTGCCACTCGCGCTGGGGAACGCGGCTGCTGCGTCGCCGCTGAAGCCTACGGCGCGGCGCGCGCTTTGGCGAGCCGGTGCGAGAACATCCACGGCCACAGTTCCGGCAGCGCGTACGCCGGTACCCAGGAGCCGTGATTGACGCCGGCAAACTCGGTGTAGCGCACCTCGTCATGCGCGGCCTGCAGCGCGGGGTAGAGGTGATGGTCGTCGGTCAGCGGCACCACCGAGTCGACGCTGCCGTGGAAGATCCACACCGGCAGGCCGCCGATGTGCGTGGCAACCCACGCATAGGAATCCACGCCGGCAGGAAGTCCCAGCACGTGCAGCGCCGGCTCATCGGCGATCGGGTTGATCGCGCCGCAGATGATCGCTGCTGCGGCAAACACGCCCGGATGATCGATGGCGATTTGCCACGCGCCGAAGCCGCCCATCGACAGCCCGGTCAGGTAGAGCCGGTGACGATCGCCGTGGAATTCGCTGATGCTGTTCTGCATCGCCTGCAGCGCCATCTGCTCGATCGGCCCGTCCCAGTAGGTATGTTCCGGCGCCTGCGGAATCACCACCACGGCTGGGAAGCCGGCGCCATGCTCGCGCAGCCACGGCGGCAGACCCTGGGTCATCTGCTTGGTATTGTCGCTGCCGGCCTCGCCGCTGCCGTGCAGAAACAGCACGACGGGCCAACGGCGTTTAGCCGTCCAGCCGTCCGGGACGAAAACCTGGTAGCGGTAGGTGGTTCCCTGCACCGTCACGCTGCGTTCGACGAAGCGCTGGGTGTCGGCAGCGTTTGCCCGCGAGCCGGGCAGGCACAGCGAAAACAGCAGGAGTGTCGATAGCAGGGAAAAACGCAGGCGCATCGGCGGTGTCCTTGGAAAGGTCGGGCTATTCCAGGCCGCTACGCCGACAGGTGCAAGTCACTGCGCAGCATGGCGCCGGGTGGCGTTACAGCAGCGGGTCGAACAGGCGCGCCACGTGCATGGCGACGCGGCGCAGATACGGTGCATCGAGATACTCGCTTTTTTCCACCGGCAGCGCCTTGGCGAAATCCGCGATCAGCATGGCTTCCACGTCGCGGGCAAACGGCGCGTCGACAATCAGAGCGCTGACCTCGAAGTTGAGCCGGAACGAGCGGCTGTCGAGATTCATGCTGCCGACGGCGGCGGTGTCGTTGTCGATCAGCAGCACTTTCTGATGGGTGAAGCCTGGCTGGTAGCGAAACATGCGAATGCCTGCACCCAGCGCCTCGTGCGCGTGCAGGGTCGAGGCAAGGAATACCGTGCGGTGATCGGGCCGCGAGGGAATCAGCACACGCACGTCGACCCCGCGCGCCACCGCCAGCCGCAGCGCGGCGAGCACCGCGTTGTCCGGTACGAAGTAGGGCGTGGTTAGCCATAGCCGCTCGCGCGCGGCGTGAATGGCGGCGGTGAAAAACAGCGAGCAGGTTTCCTGCGCGTCGGCCGGCCCACTGGCCACGATCAGCGCGCTGGCCTCGCCGCTGCTCGGTGGTGCAGGCAGAAGTGGCGGGGGTGCGCCGGTAATCCATTGCCAGTCGCGGGCGAACAGCTGCTGCAGGTCGGAAACCGCCGGGCCGCGCAGCTCCATATGCGTATCGCGCCAGGGCGCCAGCGGCGGCTTCAGGCCAAGATATTCGTCGCCGACGTTGAGCCCGCCGACGAAGGCGCGCGCGCCATCAACGACAACGATCTTGCGGTGATTACGAAAGTTCAGCTGAAAGCGGTTGCGCCAGCGGTGCGTGGCGAACGGATGAATTGCCACGCCGCCCGCGCGCAGCGTTTCGATGTAGTGCTTGGGCAGGTCGTGGCTGCCGACGCCGTCGAACAGCACGCACACCGCCACGCCGGCGGCCGCCCGCTCCAGCAGCAGCTGCTGCACGCGCCGGCCAAGCTGGTCGTCGTGGAAAATAAAAAACTGAACCAGCAGGCAATGCTTTGCCTCGGCCATGGCGGCGAGCATCACCTCGAAGGCCGCATCGCCGTCGATCAGCAGCTTGAGCTGATGGCCGGTGCGAAACGGCCGGCCCTGGATCGCGCTGATCGACGCGTAGCGCGCGCAGTCGGGATCGATTGCCTGCGTACTGCCACCGTCGGGCGCGCGCGAGGAGAGCTTCGCCTGCTGGCTAGTGAGGTAGCCGAGGAAGCGATTGGAGCCCAGGTACAAATACGGGATCAGGGTGAGATACGGCAGCAGAATAAGACCCAGGGCCCAGCCGATGGCGCCCTGCGGCGTGCGCGTGTGCATCACCGCGTGCATGGCGGCGAGCACGCCGGCCACGTGAAACAGCAAAAAGCCGGCGGTGATCAGAAACGCGGTCATCGGCGTGAGGTCTTGGAATGGAAGGTGATGCTGACGATGCGGGGCGCGCGCTTATTTGGCCAGCAGTTGGTCGGCCAGACCTCGCGCCTGCTGACGGATTTCAGGCATGGCGGTGGATTCCCACAGCGTGCCGCGCAGCATGCTCCCGATCGCGAACAGGTTGGACCAATAGTCTTTTCCGTGCGCCAGCCGACCATCTGGCGCGGCCCGCATGCCTAAGCCAAGTGGATCAGAGGTGATATGGCCGTTGGTAAGCAACTGGCTCACCAACGGATGCCCAGTGCGGCGGATATCGTTGTTCATGCCGGTGGTCTGGACGATCAGATCGGCATCTAGGGTTCGAAGAGTGCCGTCCGGCGCCGAGGCAAGCTGTAACTGCAGGTTGTCGCCGACCAGGGCCACGGATTTCATTCGTCCGCGCAGCCGATGCAGCCGGCCCTCGCCTTCGAGCGCGGCGATCGACTTGCCCACCTGCGGCGGCATGCGGTGGCGCGCACGCTCCCAGGCCCACCGCGCATGGCGCATAAAGCGCTGACGTTGTTCCTGGTCCAGCTCGCGCCACAGGCTCGGCGTATGCGGCCGCAGGCTGTCCAGCACGGCGCGCCAATCGCGCTCGTGCGCCAGCGCTTCGCGTAAGAGGCGCAGCCAGTGCCGCACGTCCGGCGATTCGCGCATCGATTCGATCAGTTCGCCGCTGTCGCCAGTCGGCGCGGCGGCGGCATTGAGATGTGCCTCGGGCAGCAGGCCATGTCGCGAGATCGCCGTGAAGTCGGCCAGCGGCCAGCGCGCGGACAGCTCCAACAGCACGTCGACAGCCGTTAGTCCCAGCCCGACCAGGACGACCTTATGCGGCGCAGGAATATTTTCCGGCCCGGCCATCAGCGCCCATGGATCGACCACATAACGCCCGCTCGCCAGTGCTTCGTCGCTGACGCCGCCCAGCGGTTGCGCTGGCAGCGATCCCAGCGCCAGCACGGCCGCATCAAAGCGGCGGCTCTCCTCGCCGTGGATCACGGTAATGCCGTCGCGCTCAGGCACCACCGCCTCCACTGCGAATGGAATCACGTTCACGTCGTGGCCGTGGGCTTTGCCTTGCGCCAGCGCCCGCGCAACCTCGGCTTCCAGATAGTCGCCGTAGCGGCGGCGCGGTAGAAAATCCGTGCCCGCAATGGCCGGGTCTTCGCGCTGAAGGAAGTCCAGAAAGCCGCTGGGCTTGCCAGCGAACATGCTCATGGACGCCGCGCGGACGTTCAGCAGATGGCGGTCGGAGGCAGTGCCGTAGGCCACGCCGCGTGCCAGCGTGCCGCCGCCGGTGTACCAGTCCAGATGCAGCGGTTGCGACGGCTTTCGCTCCAGCAATTCGCTGAGCAAGGTAGCGGCCGCGGCACCGCCGCCGATGATGGCGACCCGTCGAAACATGAATTTACCTGATCGATTTAGCGTTGAGCGAGCGGTGGCGTGGCGATCAGCTGATATGACCGGTAACGGCCGCACGCTGCAGCTTCGCCACCCAACCCGCTTCCGGCTCAGCCTTCTCGTAAGCGAAGTACTGTGCCAGATCACCCCCATAGACGTGAAGCGTCAATGCGGTATCTCGCTGGGAAAGGTTGCGGCAGCGGTGTGCGTGGCTCTCGCTGCCCTCGAACCAGGTGCCGTCACCAGGACCGAGCCAGTCGCGCCCCAGTTCGCGAAGATCGCCGCTCAGCGGGTCGCGATCGTACGACTGCACTTCCAGCGCGCCGAGTAGGGTGACCTCGAGGCCCCACAGACCGCCGTGATCGTGCACGGGGGTGATGTGGTTCGGCGGCCAGGCCATCACCAGCACGCTGATGGCGGGCTTGCTGCGCTCGGCTACCAGCCAACGTTCAAAGCCGTGCCGGCGCGCGCGCAGCGGTGCAAAGCGCGTGGTCAGCGCCTCGGCATCCTGGTGCACCACGCGGCCGAGCTCGCGCGCCATCAGCGCTAGGTCGGGCTGTTCAGCGGCGCCATGCTCGAGCGCGATTTCGCGCAGGGTCTTCAAAGTGTGCAGATATTTCCCCATACGCGGAGCCCGGCTGAACGACTGATTACCAGTGGAGCATGCGACTCGTTAAAGACGCGTAAGCCCAAAGCAGCGCTTACCTGACGCTATTTGCCGATGGATGGCGTCGCCGCCGGAGTGCCTGACCCATGCTTTTTCCGGCTGTCAGCGGCGCGTCTTCATCTCTCCATGTATCTCTGATCTCGGCGCCGATGCGTCGACGTAGGCTGTCGCCGAGCCGACCGTCAATCGGCAAAAGCCCTGGGCGTCGGACACATACACGAAAAGACGCTCCGCTCGGCATGCGGGGGCCGAGCGGAGCGTGTAGCTCTTAGTGCGCCGCTACTGCTGCCGCAAATCGAAGCTGACCGGCACATGCGCCCAGGCGCGTACGGCTTTCCCGTCAACCATCGCCGGCTGAAATGTCCACGACGCCAGCACCTGTTGGCGCGCGCTGCGGTCCAGCAGCATGTGGCCGCTGCTTCGTTCGATCACGACGTCGAGCGGCTTGCCGCTCTCATCGACCAGCACCCGCAAAAGCACTGTGCCGTGAAGCTGCTCGCGCAGCGCCTGTACCGGGAACTGCAGCGGCGCGGAGCGGTAAGCCAGGCTCGCTTCGACCGGTTGGCCAGTCGCCGCCGGTGCCTCCGGTGTGGTTGTCGTGGGCGCGATGGTCGGCGGTGCCGTGGGTGCCACGGCAAGCCGGCCTTCGTCTGTCGGCACGAGCGAGGGCACTACCGGGGACACGGTCTTGGGCGCGCTGTGCGGAGCGACTTTGTGCAGGTGCGGCAGCGGCTTCATCACGATGGCGGGCGGTGGCGGTACCACGACCGGTGGGCTGATCCAGCGTATCAGCGTAGCGGCGGCAGGTTGCTCCAGCCTGGGCAGGGTAGGCGCCCCCATCGGGCGGGTGGCGATGAGGAGCACGGCGAGATTCAGCGCCGTCGCGGCGCTGAGGGCGACGATGCGCACGGGATCGGGCTGAGTGGAACGCTGCGGCGTATGACGTGCGTGGGCCAGACTTGCGGAAGACATGGGCGACCTCCTGACGGCAGTTTGGGTGGGCGCGGCAGAGCCACAGCCCGTTGCTCCGGGTATTGCGCTGCAGCAATTGCAGCGTATGCTCATTTCATGCGGTGGCGCAAGTGACGTTACCGCCGTTTTCAAGTGGACGGCTGGACGTCCATCTCAGGAGTTGCCATGAACGCCACATTGCCCATCGCCGGTCCGCGCTACAGCGTCGGCGACGAAGTGGCCAGCAGCGTCATCCACGGCATCGGTATCGTGCTGAGCATCGCTGGCCTGGCGATTCTGGTGGCCTTCGCCGCGCGCCATGGCGATGCGCGAGTGATCGCGGCCAGCGCGGTCTACGGCACCACGCTGATTCTGCTGTACACCGCTTCCACGCTGTACCACTCGATTCCTGTGGCGAAAGCTAAACCGACGCTGCGCACGCTGGATCACATTGCGATTTTTCTGCTGATTGCGGGAACCTATACGCCCTTCACGCTAATTGCGCTGCCGGGCGCCTTGGGTTGGAGCCTGTTCAGTGCGGTGTGGGCGATGGCGCTGCTGGGCAGCGCGCTGGAAGTAGGGCCGCTGAAGCGCTATCGAAAATTTGCGGTGTTGCTGTATGTGGGCATGGGTTGGATCGGCATGATTGCCTTCAAACCCCTGAGCGCCTACCTGCAGAGCGGCGGCACCACGCTGCTGATTGCCGGTGGCCTGGCCTACACGCTGGGCGTGCCGTTCTATCTGTGGCGGAAGCTGCCGTACCACCACTCGCTCTGGCACCTATGCGTGCTTACCGGAAGCGTGCTGCATTTTCTGGCGGTTCTGCTGTACGTGATACCTGATCCGGCCTAGCCATCGATACACATAGCCACGCTGCTTACCCGAACCACCAGGCCAGCGCGAAGAGGCCAACCATCACAAACGAGATCACCAGTTTCATCAGGGTGCCGAACAGCAAACCGATCCACGTGCCGACGCCGACATGGGCCGAGCGCAGCACGCTGTTGCCCGAGGCCAGTTCGCCGAGCAGTGCGCCGATGAACGGCCCCAAGAGTAGTCCAGGAATGCCGAGAAACATGCCGGCCAGCGTGCCGATGCTCGCGCCCCACAGCGCCTGCCGGCTGGCGCCTATGCGCTTGGCGCCGAGTGTGCTGGCAACAAATTCCAGGATCACGCCTGCGGCGCCGAGACCGCCGATGATCAGCAGCCACCACAGCCCGAGGTGCCGGTAACCGTCCACTGCCGCGGTCAGCCAGATACCGCCAAAAATCATCGGCAGGCCCGGCAGCGCGGGAATCACCGAACCGATGAGTCCACCGATGATCAGCGCGGCGGCTAGCGTGTAGAGGGCAATATCCATGCGATACGGTCCTTTACCGTCGTGTTAACGTCGTATCGTCGACGATCATTTTTCGACGAAGGCCCGTTCGATCACGTAGTCGCCCGGTTCGCGCGTGCGCGGCGATGCGTGGAAGCCGCGGCCGTCGAGCAGCGTGGAAAGATCGTCCAGCATCGCCGGACTGCCGCACAGCATGATGCGATCGATCGCTGGGTCCAGCGGCGGTAGGCCGATGGTCTGGCTCATGAGGCCATCAGCGATCGCGTCGGTGATGCGGCCGCGGTTGCGAAACGGCTCGCGCGTAACGCTGGGGTAGTAGATCAGCTTGTCGCGTACCAGCGAACCAAGGTATTCGTGCTGCGGCAGCTCGTGTTCCAGATAGTGGCCGTAGGCCAGATCGGCGATGTTGCGCACGCCGTGGGCCAGCACGATCTTGTCGAAGCGCTCGTAGGTTTCGGGGTCGCGTACCAGGCTGAGAAACGGCGCCAGTCCCGTACCGGTGCCCAGCAGATACAGATGTCGGCCGGGCTTGAGGTCGTTCAGCACCAGCGTGCCGGTCGGCTTGCGGCTGACCAGCACGCTATCGCCCGGCTGCAGGTGCTGCAGGCGCGAAGTGAGGGGGCCGTTGGCCACCTTGATCGAAAAAAATTCCAGATGTTCTTCGTAATTCGCGCTGGCGATCGAATAGGCGCGCATTAACGGACGACCGTTCACTTCCAGCCCCATCATCACGAACTGGCCGCTGTCGAAGCGGAAGCCGGGGTCGCGCGTGGTGCGGAAGCTGAAAAGCGACTCGTTCCAGTGATGCACGTCGATCACGCGCTCGGATGCCATTGCCACCATGGGAAGGGTTGTCTCACTCTGAAATGCGGTTGGTCGATGGCCGCGAGGCGACTCAACGTTAAGGGGCTACTCGCGCGGTTTACAGTGTTGATACGCGATGGCTGACTGGGCATATTTTACGCGATCGATGATGCGCCATGCCGCGTGAAGTGTAAGCGCCGGGGCCGCATCTCGCCGGCCGCCGTGGTCCCCTTATTTCTGTGTTCCTGCAGGGGTGCCCCTAGTGCGTTGGTATCCGGCAAATTATTTGGAAAGCCAACACGGCAACAGCCGAAACTCCACTCGCGGGCCGCAATCCAGGACAATAGGGGAGTGATGACCCATTCCCATGCCGCCGCGAACGCTGCCACTACCGTATCTGCCGGTGCGCCGTGGCGCGTCTGCGTCGCGCCGATGATGGACTGGACCGATCGGCACTGCCGCTATTTCCACCGGCTGCTGTCGCCGCGGGCACGGCTTTACACCGAGATGGTGACCAGTGCGGCGCTGGTGCGCGGCCGCCAGCTGCGGCTGCTCGAACACAGCCAGCA
>CAIKJM010000103.1 GCA_903827735.1 uncultured Rhodanobacter sp.
CTGCGGCAGCAGCATCTTGATCAGCACGGCCTTCTGCTGGTTGCCGCCCGACAAGCCGGCGATGGCCAGCTCCGGACCGGCCGTTTTCACGCGCAGGCGCTTGATTTCGGCGTCGACGGTCTGCAGTTCGGCCTGGCGATCGATCTGACCCGCATGCGCATAATGCGAGAGCGTGGCCAGCGTGATGTTATCGCCCACGCCGAGCATCGGCACGATGCCCTGGCGCTTGCGATCTTCCGGCACCAGCGACAGCCCGGCCTTGATCGCCTGCTCCGGCGAGCGGATTTTCAGGGGTTTGCCTTCGAGAACGACTTCCGCTTCGTAGCGGCCAGGATAAGCGCCGAAAATAGCCGAGACCAGCTCGGTACGCCCGGCACCAACCAAGCCCGCGATGCCAACGATCTCGCCGCGGCGAACCTCGAACGAGATGTTGTCCACGCGCTTGCGGTTGGGATTGGATACATCCCAACAGGTGACGTGCTTGGCTTCAAAGATAACCTCGCCGACGTCGTGCTCCATCTTCGGGAACAGATTCTCGATTTCGCGGCCCACCATCGCGGTGATGATGCTGTACGTGGTCATCTCGCTCATCGGCTTGGTGACGATGTGCTTGCCGTCGCGAATGACGGTGACCGTATCGCACACCCGAGCAACTTCCTCGAGCTTGTGTGAAATGTACACACAGGCCACACCGTCCTTTTTCAGATCCTCGATGATCGACAGCAAAGTGTCGGTTTCGGAGGAGGTCAGCGACGACGACGGCTCGTCGAGAATCAGCAAGCGCGCATTCTTAGCCAGCGCCTTGGCGATCTCGAACAGCTGCTGATAGCCGCCGCCGTAATTGGAGACGCGCGCGGCCACATTCACGTCTTTCAGCTTCAGGCGGGCCAGCAGCGCCTCGGCCTTGGCGTACATGGCGTCGTAATCCATCACGCCGCCAAACTTGCGAATCTCGTTGCCGAGGAAGATGTTCTCGGCCACGGAAAGCTGCGGCACCAGCATCAGCTCTTGATGGATGATGACGATGCCGGCGTCCTCGCTGTCGCGTACCGAGTGCGCGCGCAGCGGCTTGCCGTCGAACAGAATTTCGCCTTCCCACGTGCCATATGGATACACGCCGGAGAGGACTTTCATGAGGGTGGATTTGCCCGCGCCATTCTCGCCGCACAGGCCAACGCATTCGCCGGGCCGCACGGCCAGATCGATGCCATTGAGCGCGCGCACGCCGGAAAATTCCTTTACGATCTGGCGCATCTCGAACAGGTATTCGCTCACGGTATTCCTTCAATCGCGGAACGGCGCCCCGCGGATGCAGGGCGCCGTTATCTTACGCGTAACGCGGCTTACTGACCGACCTGGGCCTGGGTGTAGAAACCGTCCTTGACCACGAGATCGACGTTCTGCTTGGTCAGCAGGGTCGGGGTGAGCAGGATGGTCGGGATATCGGCCTTACCGTTGTTCATCTTCGAGGTAAAGCTCGTTGGTTTGCCCTCAGCCATTTCTACCGCCAGGTTGGCAGCATCGGTGGCGATCGTCTTGATCGGCTTGTACACCGTCATGGTCTGGGTGCCGGCCTCGATGCGCTTGATGGCGGCCAGATCGGCGTCCTGACCGGACACGGCGACCTTGCCGGCCAGCTTCTGGCCAGTCAGTGCAGCGATGGCGCCACCGGCCGTGCCGTCGTTAGACGCCACGATGCCCTGGATGTTGTTCTTATTGGCGGTCAGGGCGTTCTCGATGATCGACTGCGCGTTGGACGCCAGCCACTCATCGGTCCACTGCTGGCCCACGATCTTGATATCGCCCTTGGCGACCAGCGGCTGCAGCACCTTCATCTGACCCTCGCGAAGAATCTTCGCGTTGTTGTCGGTCGGTGCGCCGCCGAGCAGGAAGTAGTTGCCCTTCGGTGCGGCGTTGACCACGCCCTGTGCCTGCATCTGGCCGACCTTGTCATTGTCGAACGAGATGTACGCATCGACATCGGCGTTGAGGATCAGGCGGTCGTACGAGATGACCTTGATGCCGGCCTTCTTCGCTTCAGCCACCACGGTGGTGAGCGTCTTGGCGTTGAACGGCACGATGACGATCACATCGACCTTGCGCGAGATCAGGTTTTCGATCTGCTGAATCTGCTTCTGTTCGTTCGCGTCAGCCGACTGCACCGAGACGGTCGCGCCCTTGGCTTCGGCCGCGGCCTTGAAATAGTCGCGATCCTTGGTCCAGCGCTCCACGCGCAGATCGTCGATCGAGAAACCGATGACCGGCTTTTCTTTGCTGGCATGTGCCGGCATGGCGGCGAAGGTGCCGGCAAGCGCAATGGCTGCGGAAAGCGTAAGCGTGCGGAGCGTATTACTTTTCATTGTTTTGGTTTTCATGAGTCCCCATCCTGTGTGACGTAAAGCGTTAGTTGACAGAATCAGCGCCGGTTTCAGCGCCGGTGAAAAGCGGGTGCAACTGCGGATACAACTTCTGAAACAACGGATACCTTTGTTCGCGATAAAACGCACGTCGCGACGCAACAGGAATGAAGCTCGCCACCAGGGCCGGCGCAGGACAAACCTCGTCCAGCGTGGCGCCCTGCTCCACGGCCAGATGAGCAAGCCGCGCCGCGCCCAGCGCGGGTCCCACGTCACCACCGGAGCGCTGCTGCAGCGGCTTGCCGAGAATGTCGGCGAGCATCTGAATCCAGTACGCGCTGCGTGAACCACCGCCGATCACGGTGATGTCGTCGGATACCAAGCCTGCTGCTTCCACAGCAAGCAAACCATCGAGCAGCCCGAACCCGACGCCCTCCAGCGTGGCATTGGCCAGGTCGGCGCGCTGCGTGCTGCCGCTCAATCCGACAAAGGCGCCGCGGGCGTGGCTATCGTTATGCGGCGTGCGTTCGCCGCTCAGATACGGCAGGAAGAACGGGCTGCCGTCGTGGATGCCTTTCGATGCTTGCGCCTCGCCGAGCAGCGCCGGCACGTTCTCGTATGCGGTCAGCCGCGCAGTAAAGTCTAGGCAGCTGGCGGCATTGAGCATCACGCTCATCAGATGCCAGGTATTCGGCAGCGCGTGGCAGAAGCCGTGTACGGCCAGCTCTGGCCGCGACCGAAAACCGTCGGAAACGGCGAAGAATACGCCCGACGTGCCCAGCGAAAGCATCGCCTGTCCCGGCTTGACGATACCGACACCGACGGCGCCGGCCGCGTTATCCCCACCGCCGGCAGCCACCGGTACGCGCGCAATGCCCCAACGCTCGGCGAGCTCGCTGCGCAGCTGGCCAGTAATTTGATTGCCCTCGTGTAATGAAGGCATCTGCGATCGGTTCAGCCCGCACGCACGCAGCATCTCGTCGCTCCACGCGCGCTTGCCGACGTCGAGCCACAGCGTGCCCGCGGCATCGGACATGTCGCTGGCATACTCGCCTGTCAGCTTTAACCGCAGGTAGTCCTTCGGTAGCAGCACCTTGGCAATGCGCTCAAAAACCTGCGGCTCGTGCTTGCGCACCCACAGGAGTTTGGGGGCGGTGAAACCCGGCATCGCCAGATTTCCGGTGATGGCGCGAAAGTTCGGTACCTGTTCGAGTTCAGCGCACTCGATATCGCAGCGGCCGTCGTTCCACAGAATCGCCGGCCGCAGCACGTTGTCGCTAGCGTCGAGCAAGGTTGCGCCGTGCATCTGGCCGGAGAGCCCGATGCCGGCGATATCGCTGGCGGCGATGCCGAGTTTCTTGGCCTCGACGAGCAAGGCGTCGACCGAATCCAGCGTGGCCTGCCACCACGCCGCGGGGTCCTGTTCGGACCAGCGCGGCTGCGGCTGCGAAAGGGTCAGCGAGGACGATGCGCTGGCACGCACCTCGCCCTTGCGATCAACCAGTACGGCCTTGACCGACGATGTCCCCAGATCGATTCCAATGAACATGCGGGTCTCACACCAACGACCGTGCGGACATCGACCGACGATTAACCGTAGACATAGCGATTGACCAAGTTCTCCAGCGCTTCCTGCTGGCCGGACACATGCTTCGGCTGCAGATCACGTTTCGCCGCCTCGGCGGCCAGGGCCTCGAGGGTGAAGTTGCCGGTCAGCAC
The DNA here is from genome assembly GCA_903827735.1 of uncultured Rhodanobacter sp. Lineage (GTDB taxonomy): Bacteria > Pseudomonadota > Gammaproteobacteria > Xanthomonadales > Rhodanobacteraceae > Rhodanobacter. The sequence continues at coordinate 4,077 of CAIKJM010000103.1, forward strand.
CTGCTGGCCGAACTCGCCATCCCAGCCCGCGTAGCGCGCGGACTTCATCTTGGCCAGCGTGTCGCGTTCGATCATCTTGGCCGCACGCTCCAGCGCCAGCGCCAACACATCGATCGCGCCGATATGGCCGTGGAAAAGATCGGCCGGATCGCTGCTCTGACGACGCACCTTGGTATCGAAATTGAAGCCGCCGTTGACGAAGCCGCCCGCACGCAGAATCTCGTAGACGACCAAGGTCATCTCTTCGACGCTGTTGGGGAACTGGTCGGTATCCCAGCCGTTCTGCATATCGCCGCGGTTGGCGTCGATGCTGCCGAATAAACCCAGCGCGATCGACGTAGCCACTTCGTGCTGGAACGAATGCCCGGCCAGCGTGGCGTGGTTGGCCTCGAGGTTGACCTTGACCTCGTGCTCCAGGCCGAAGTCCTTCAGGAATCCGTACACCGTCGCCGTGTCGTAATCATACTGATGCTTGGTCGGCTCCTGCGGCTTGGGCTCGATCAGGATGGTGCCGTCGAAGCCGATCTTGTGCTTGTGCTCGACCACCATCTGGAAAAACCGGCCCAGCTGCGCGCGCTCGCGTTTCAGATCGGTATTGAGCAGCGTGTCGTAACCTTCGCGGCCACCCCACAGCACATAGTTGGCGCCGCCCAGGCGCTTGGTCGCGCCCATCGCGTGGAACACCTGCGTGGCGGCGTAAGCGAATACTTCCGGCTGCGGGTTGCTCGCTGCACCGGCGGCATAGCGCGGGTGGCTGAACACGTTGGCCGTGCCCCAGAGCAGCTTCATGCCGGTCTGCGCCTGCTTGGCTTCCAGCACGTCAACCATGGCGGAAAAATTGTTGGCGTACTCTTTCAGACCATTGCCTTCCGGCGCCACGTCGGTGTCGTGGAAGGTATAGAACGGCACGCCCAGGCGGCTGAAAAAATCAAACGCCGCATCCGCCTTGGCCTTGGCCTGCTGCATCGGATCGCCGGGCGCATGCCACGGCCGCTCGAACGTACCGGCACCGAAAACGTCGCTGCCCGGCCACACGAACGTATGCCAGTAGCAGGCGGCCAGACGCAGGTGCTCGGCCATGCTTTTGCCGAGAATCTGGCGCTTGGCGTCGTAGTGATGAAAAGCCAGCGGATTATCACCAGAAGCCCCCTCATAGCGGATCGGGGCGATGGCGTCGAAATAAGACATGGTGAACTCCACGGATGATGGCATTGAAGAAGATGTCAGCGCCGATCGGCAGCTGCTTGACCTAGAAAAAGCGCCAGCGATGGCCGCACACGCGACCACCGCAATCCTCGAATGCTGCCCATTCCCGACCCAAGGGGGCAATTGCGAAATCTGGTGCGGGACTGATCATTTTCCCTGTGGCGATGCCGCATGCCAGCAGGGCTGGCGCGTGATAGCGTCTGCACTCTGCCGAGTGATCATCGTCCTGCGCGCAAGCCGCCTGCTCATGTAGGGTGGGCTCCGCGCGGTACTCTGGTGATCCCGCCATACCGGATTAACGAAACGCTCATGGGACTCTCCCCGCCGCCGCACCGCATCGCGCTGCTGTTCAACGCCAACAAAGGCTATGACCGTGAGGTGATCGCGGGCATCGGTCAGTATCTCAATTCGACCCGCGTCGAATGGGATCTGTATCTGGAAGAGGATTTCCGCAGCCGCATCCAGGGCATCGAGCGCTGGCACGGCGACGGCATCATTGCCGATTTTGACGACCCGGAAGTCGTGGCTGCGCTGAGTCAGTCCGCCCTGCCGGTGGTGGCCGTGGGCGGTTCGTATGCCGATGCGTCGCTGTATCCCGAGCGCATTCCGTATATCGCGACCGACAATGCCAAGCTGGTGCAGCTGGGCTACCGGCACCTGATCGATCAAGGCCTGTCGCATTTCGCCTTCTACAGTTTGCCGCCGGCGCCAGGCAACGCGTGGGCGGCCGAACGCGAGGTCGCTTACGCGCAGCTGCTGCAGGGGGACGAACTGCCGGTCACCATTTTCCGCGGCCAGCCCACCAGCGCCGGCGGCTGGGATCACGCCTCCGAACAGTTGGTCGAATGGCTGCAGGAGTTGCCCAAACCGGTCGGCATCCTGTGCGTCACCGACGCGCGCGCGCGGCAGCTTGTGCAGGCGTGTCAGCTGGCTCGCATATCCGTACCCGAACAGATTGCCGTGGTCGGTATCGACAACGATTCACTGACCCAGATGCTCACGCGCATTCCGCTCACCTCGGTGATTCAGGGCACCGAGGAAATGGGCCGCACCGCAGCGCATTTACTGCATCAAATGCTGCGCGGCGCCGACCACACGCAGACGCGCATCGTGGTGCCGCCGGTCGGTATCAACGTGCAGTCGTCGAGCAAGCATCAGCCGCTGCGCAGTCCGCTGGTGATGCGCGCACGTCACTATATTCGCCAGTACGGCTGCCTCGGCGTCAAGACCGAACAGGTCGCCGATTACGTCGGCGTGTCGCGCACCGCACTGGAAGAACACTTTCGTCGCGAGCTGAAGCAAACCGTGCATCAGGCTTTGCTGCAGCACAAGCTGGAGCACGCCGGCGAACTGCTGACCAGTTCGTCGCTGCCGCTGGCCGATATCGCGGTGCGCTGCGGCTTTACCTCCTTGCAATACATGTACGCCGTGTTCCGCCGCGAATACAACCTCACGCCCAAACAGTTTCAGGCGCAGCAGCGCGGCATCGACATCACCGAATCCACCGACAGCTCCGCCTCATGAACTCCCTCACGTATCCCAATGCCGCCCACGTACCTCACGCCGTTCGCTGGGGCACGCTGGCCGATGGCCGCAAAGTGCACCGCTGGACGATGCGCAACGCGCAGGACATGCGCGTGGACATCAGCGATCTGGGCGGCAGCCTGCTGAGCTGGCACACGCCCGATCGTCATGGCCGCATCGAAGGCGTGGTGCTCGGCCACGCCGACCCGCTTTCCTATGCCGCAGGTTTGGGCTATCTCGGCGCGCTGGTGGGTCGTTGGGGTAACCGCATTCGCAACGGTCGTTTCGAGCTGGACGGCGTGAGC
>CAIKJM010000104.1 GCA_903827735.1 uncultured Rhodanobacter sp.
ACTGCAGCATATGCAACGTCCCGTGGGCAAGCGGCTTCGCTACGACTTTCCCACGGTTCCCCGCACGAAGGGCGGCAAATCGTGGATTCTGATCCTTGTGGCATTATTGGAGGCGCCGATTTACCGAACATCGGGCTGATTCGTCGCGTGTTGCCTCGAAGAGCCTGTGGACCCAGGGACCGTATGCCTCGTCACGCTGATCTTTACGTTCATCGCGCCGCGTTCCACGGTGCTCCGGGGGCCGCGCGCCGGCGCAGTCGATTTAGATGCCTCCGCTATCAGGTGGTCGCCGCCTCCCTGCCTCTCACCGACGTCGACTGATGGCTGCCGAAGGTTTTCGCGGCCCCAGGCAGCTCTGGATGGCGTTTCAGTGGTCGATGAAAGGCTTCCGGGCGGGCTGGCGCCATGAGGCGTCGTTCCGACTGGAGGCCTGTCTGGCCATTGCACTGATTCCGCTTGGCTTGTGGTTGGGCAACGGAGCACTGGAAAAGCTGGCGCTGATCTTTCCGCCGATGCTGGTGTTATCGGCCGAGCTGCTCAATTCGGCGATCGAGGCGGTGGTGGATAAGGTCAGTCCCGAGTTCCACGAGCTGGCCGGGCGCGCCAAGGACATGGGCTCGGCGGCGGTTTTCGTGCTGCTGGTGCTGGTCGTACTGAGCTGGGGATTGATCTTGCTGCCGCGTTGGTTCTGATGGCGTAGCTTCCCGCAAGCGGCTTTGGCGAAGCCCGCACGGCAAATTATTGCGTCCGCGTAGCAGGGATGCTGCAATGGTGTCCTATCCGGAACGGGGCTCTTTATGAATACCTTGCGCGCACTCGTGCTTTTGCTGGTCCTTGGCGGCCTCTCCGGCTGCGGTTACAACGCCATGCAGCGGCAGGACGAGGCGGTCAAGCAGGCCTGGTCCGAGGTGTTGAACCAATACCAGCGGCGCGCGGATCTGGTGCCGAACCTGGTCAATACGGTGAAGGGCTATGCGCAGCACGAAGAAAAGGTTTTCGTCGAAGTGACCAACGCGCGGGCCAAGGTCGGCAGCCTGCAGGTCAATGCCGACACGGTGAACGATCCGGAAAAGCTCAAGCAGTTCCAGGCGGCGCAGGGTGAGCTTGGCGGAGCCCTGTCACGACTGATGGTCGTAAGCGAAAACTATCCGCAGCTCAAGGCCGACGGCCTGTTCCAGAATCTGCAGGCGCAGCTCGAAGGCACCGAGAACCGCGTCACCGTGGCGCGCAATCGGTACATCCAGTCGGTGGCCGACTACAACTCGATGATCCGCACGTTTCCGAACAATCTCACCGCCAAGATGTTCGGCTATCAGATCAAGCCGAATTTCAGCGTGGATAACGAGAAGGCGATTTCCACAGCGCCGACCGTGGACTTCGGCAGCGGTACGCCAGCGCCCGCCGCATCGGCCCACTGACGATGCACCGGCGCCTGTCGCGCCTGCTGTGTTTAGTCGCGGTGGCCCTGCTATCGCCAGTGCTTCTGCACGCGGCGGATGCGGCGGTCCCGCAATTGACCCGCCACGTGACCGACCTCACCGGCACGCTTACCGCCCAGCAGGTTGATCAGCTGGACGCGCAGCTGGTGTCGCTGGAGAAGACCAAGGGCGCGCAGCTGGTGGTGCTGATGGTCGGCACCACCGAGCCACAGGATATCGAGGGTTACTCGCTGGCTGTGGCCGAGGCCAACAAGATCGGGCGCAAAGGCACCGATGACGGCGTGCTGCTGCTGATTGCCAAGAATGATCATGGCGCGCGCATCGAGGTCGGCTATGGTCTGGAAGGGGCGATTCCCGATGCCGCGGCGGCGCGCATCATCCGCGAATATATCGCGCCGAAATTCCG
>CAIKJM010000105.1 GCA_903827735.1 uncultured Rhodanobacter sp.
GACATTGATGATCGTCCCGCCGTTGCGCTGTCGCATCGCGGGAAGCGCCAGACGAATCAACTCCAATGGCGCATCCACCAACACCTGAAATTGTTCGCGCACCATTTCGGCGGCCAGAAAGCGCTCGCTGCGGTCGGTGACCTCGTCATCGGCATACTGCGGCGGCTGCACCGGCAGGCGCTTCAGGATCGCCTGTTCGAGCTCGCTCAAACCCTGCTTTTTCAGCGCGCTGATGTAGTGGATTTCGTCGTAGCTGTGCTTGGCTACCAGCTCGGTGACGAACGGCAGCATCACCGTCTTGTCCTTGTTGAGGTCGACCTTGTTGATCACCAGAATGCGTGGCGACGACTGCTCCACCAGCGCGGCATAAAGGGCCTCGTCTTCATCGGTGAAGCGGCCGGCCTCGATCACCTGCACGACCAGATCGACGTCATTGATCGCCGAACGCGCCGCACGATTCAGACTGCGGTTCATCGCGCGCTTGGCACCGCGATGCAGGCCGGGCGTATCGACGTACAGAATCTGCCCCGCTTCGCTGGTGGCGATACCGAGAATGCGATGGCGTGTGGTCTGCGGCCGCGGGCTGACGATCGACAGGCGAAAGCCGATGAGCGCGTTCAACAGCGTTGACTTACCCACGTTGGGACGACCGGCCAGCGCTACCGTCCCGCAGCGAAAATCGTCGTGCGGCAGTTCAGCGCCGCCGTCGTCGGTTAAGTCCAGTTCGTGGTTCATGAGGTGAATTGCTCGACAAGTCGGAGGGCAAGTGTAGTGCTTTGCTGCAAATAGCATGGAGGGAGTACCGGCACACACAAGTGCACCGCGCATCGGGGTATGCCGGCCAAACTGCCAGAATGATGGCGATGGCGGAAGAAATCAGGTTTTTTTGCGCTGCTTTTCCAGCAGCTCGGCAAGCACGATGTCGGCCGCGTCCTGCTCAGCGGCACGCCGGCTGTCGCCTCGCGTCTGCGCGCTCAGCGCCAGCGGCTGCTCGATCGCACAACGGATATCGAAGGTCTTGGCGTGATCCTCGCCGTGGCTGGCGAGCAGATCGTAATGCGGCAGCGGCCAGCCGCCGGCCTGCAGATACTCCTGCAAACGGGTCTTGGCATCCTTGGAGGATCGGCGCAGCGCCACGACGCGCTCAGCAAACAGGCCGCGCAACATCTCGCGACAGGCGTCGAAGCCACCGTCGAGATACACCGCCGCGACCAGCGCCTCGAAGGCGTCGGCCAGAATCGAATCACGCCGAAAGCCGCCGCTCTTCAGCTCGCCGGGCCCGAGCTTCAGCTCATCGCCAAGCGCCAGCTCGCGCGCTACCACGGCTAGGGCCTGACCGTTGACCAGCTGCGCGCGCAGCCGAGATAGTTCGCCTTCGCTGGCCTTAGGGTGAACCTCGAACAGCAGCTCGGCGATGACCGCACCCAGCAGCGCATCGCCCAGAAACTCCAGTCGCTCGTTGTTCGGCTTGCCGACGCTGCGGTGGGTGAGTGCTAGCCGCGCCAGCGCCGGGTCGCGAAAACGATAGGACAGTTGCACCATTTACTGGCCTACGTTGCCCTGCAGCGGCACGCTCTTGTGGAAGTGCAGCAGAAAATCGATGTTGTACATGAACGGGATTTGCTTGTCGTAATCGACATTGAGCGTGTTGCCACCGCCCGCATCGCGCTTGATCGTGATATCGCTCGGTTTGATGGTGGCGTCGTCGACGTACTGGAAGCCCAGCTTGAAGAACAGGTCGCGGCGTATATCGTCGAGCGTTTTGCCGTTGGTGCCTGCGGTAGCGATCTGGTTCATCGCCTTGCTGACACCCATCGATTCGGAATAGGACGGGAACAACTTCATCGCCATATAGGCAAAAAAGCCGACGATGATGATGATGAACAAAAACCCGATCAGAGTGACGCCCGACTGCTTCGATTTCATAGTCCCCTCACTATGCCGCCAGGTGGCGTGCTTATGGTTTGCGTGTTGCGTATCGAAAATACGGCACGATGAATGTCACCGCCATGCTTAAAGATAACCCGCCTAAAAACTGCCTGCGCTAGTTCAATCGTCCGTTCGATACTTCAGGAGGCCGGCGGTATTACCACGTGCCGCTCGCGCCAGCGGATTCTCGCACGGCCGGCGCGCTCGTGTTCAATTTCGATCCCCGAAGCAGTCCTCCGGCGCGGTTGGATAGCCCCCTTAGTGAATCAGCGTGCCGATGCGCGAGAAATCCACGCCACCGGTGTGCAGGCCCTTCCAACTCATCCAGATCAGAAACGCCTTGCCGGCCAGGTTCTGTTCCGGCATGCAGCCCCACCAGCGGCTGTCCAGGCTGTTTTCGCGATCGTCGCCCATCACCAGATAACAGCCTTGCGGTACCAGCGAGGGCACTTTTGAATTCGGGATAGAACGAGTCGGCATGCGCAGCGGCATGCGCGCGATCAGATGGTCGCGCGTACCGAGGTGCTCATTCCATATAGTGGCATCGAAATTCAGCAGCTGGGCGTCTTCTTCGCGCTGCGGGTTGCCCTTGAAAGGACCGATCTCCTCATCGACAACCGGCTTGCCATTGATGATGATCTGGCTGTCATGCACCTCGACGGTGTCACCAGGCAGGCCGATCACGCGCTTAATCCAGTTCTGGCTCTGCACCGGTAGATGTGGCGTCGGACAGGCATCATCCGGGCCAAGGCCTGGCTCGCCATCTTCGCCGCCACCTACTCGGATCATCTGACCGCTGGCATCGCGACACAGGTAGCCGGGGAAGCGAAACACCACCACGTCGCCGCGCTTGGGTTCGCCAATGCTGAGGAACTTGGTGTTGAAGGCCGGCATGCGCAGGCCGTAGGCAAACTTGTTGACCAGGATGAAGTCGCCCACGTCCAGCGTCGGCATCATCGAACCGGAGGGAATGCGAAAAGGCTCGGCCACGAACGAGCGCAACAGCAGCACCACCAGCACGACCGGAAACAACGAGCGGGCCCAGTCCACCGCCACCGGATCGGTGTACTCGGTGCCGGCAGCATCGAGACGCGCCTTGCGCTTTTTGTACAGAAACAGGCGATCCAGGCCCCACACCACGCCGAACAGCACAGTGAGGCCAAGCAGAATCGCCGAAAAATCAAAATCCATGGAGTGCTCCAGATGGGACGGGGAACAGGGAACGGGGAACAGGGAACAAACAGAGCGACGCGCCGGGCTTTGCCTTGTCCGTTTCCGCTTTCCTGCAGCTAGCTCCCCAAAGCATTATTTATCTACCCTAAGCACCGCAAGAAACGCTTCCTGCGGAATTTCCACGCGCCCGACCTGCTTCATGCGCTTCTTGCCTTCCTTCTGCTTTTCCAGAAGTTTCTTTTTGCGGCTCACGTCGCCGCCGTAGCACTTGGCCAGAACGTTCTTGCGCAGGGCTTTGACGGTGGAGCGCGCGATGATCTGCGCGCCCACGGCGGCCTGGATCGCCACGTCGAACTGCTGGCGCGGAATCAGCTCCTTCATGCGCTCGACCAGCTCGCGGCCTTTCCGGTCGGCGTGGCTGCGATGCAAAATTAGGCTAAGCGCATCGACACGGTCGCCGTTGATCAGCACATCGGTGCGCACAAACGGACCAGCCTCGAAGCGCTCGAAGTGATAGTCCATCGACGCATAGCCGCGCGACACGGATTTCAGCCGATCGAAGAAATCCATCACCACCTCGGCCAGCGGCATCTCGTAAATGATCTGCACCTGCGTGGCCAGGTACTGGATCGAGCGCTGCACGCCGCGCTTGTCTTGGCAAAGTGTGACGATGTTGCCGATATAGGCCTCAGGGGTAAGGATACTGGCCACGATGATCGGCTCGCGGATTTCCTGCACCTGCGGCGAAGACGGCAGCTTGGACGGGTTGTCCAGCATCATCGTGGTGCCATCGGTTTTCAGGATCTCGTAGATTACCGTCGGCGCGGTGGTGATCAGGTTGAGATCGTATTCGCGCTCCAGCCGCTCCTGCACGATTTCCATATGCAGCAAACCGAGGAAGCCGCAGCGGAAACCGAAGCCCAGTGCCTGCGATACTTCTGGTTCGTATTGCAGCGATGCATCGTTCAATTTCAACTTTTCGAGCGA
>CAIKJM010000106.1 GCA_903827735.1 uncultured Rhodanobacter sp.
GGAGCTGCACTTCACGGTGAACCCCGCGCAGCAGAGCATCGATGCGAACGCCGTGCTGACCTTTACGGCGAAGTCGAACATCGACACGCTGCTGCTGGACCTGGACCGCAATCTGCCGATCAGCCGCATCACATTGGACGGCCGTGCGCTGGCCGCGACCGACTGGAGCAATCCGGACGGGCGGCTGCGCATCCAACTGCCGGCGCCTGTTGCTGGCGGCGGCCACGTGCAGGTGGCGATTTCCTACGGCGGCAAACCGCACGTGGCGAAAAAGGCGCCTTGGGACGGCGGCTTTGTGTGGAGCCACACGCCCGACGGCAAGCCATGGGTAGCCAGCGCGGTGGAAGGCGAAGGCTGCGACCTGTTTTGGCCGTGCATCGATCAGACCGAGGGCGAGCCCGATCTGGTGGACACCTACATCACCGTGTCGAAGGATCTGGCTGCGCCCGGCAACGGCAGGCTGATCGGCATCACCGACGAGGGCGACAAGCACACGTATCACTGGCGCGCCAAACATCCCAACACCTACGCCATCTCGATCAACGTCGGCCCGTTCAAGCTGCTGCAGGCTAACTACGCCAGCCGCTACGGCAACACCATCCCCATGCAGTTCTGGTACCTGCCCGGCCAGGAAAAGCAGGCGCAGACGCTGTTCGAGGAATTTCCGCACATGCTGGATTTCTTCGAGCAGCAGATCGGGCCTTACCCGTTCGGCGATGAAAAGATGGGCGTGGTGGAGACGCCACATCTGGGCATGGAGCATCAGACCATCAACGCCTACGGCAACGGTTTTGCCAAAGACGGCTACGGCTTCGACTGGCTGCTGCAGCACGAGTTTTCGCACGAGTGGTTCGGCAATCAGGTGACTAACGCCGACTGGGACGACATGTGGCTGCACGAGGGTTTCGGTACCTATATGCAGCCGCTGTACGGCCATTATCTTTATGGCGACATGCCGTACTTTTCGATGCTGCAGACCGAGCGCGAGGCGCTCAAGAACAAATATCCGATCGTGGCCGGCCACAGCCAGACCGAGGATCAGGTCTACGACGACGCGCACGGGCCCGGCAACGACATCTACTACAAGGGTTCGCTGATGCTGCACTCGCTGCGCCAGCTGATCGGCGACCGCGATTTTTTCACCAGCATCCGCCTGCTGGTGTACGGACGCAGCGATCCGAAACCCGGCAACTTCAGCCCGCGCTATGCCAGCACCAAGAACTACATCGACATCGTCAATAAGGTCACCGGCCGCGACATGAGCTGGTTCTTCAAGGTGTATCTCTACGACGCCGCGCTGCCGCGGCTTGAGGTAAACCGGCATGGCGACACGCTCGATCTGCGCTGGGTGACCGAGCACAACGAAGACTTTCCGATGCCGGTGGAAGTGCAGCTCGGCGAAACGTTCCAGACCGTGCCGATGGACGCACATGGCGTCGGACACTTTGCGGTACCGGCTGACAGCCTGCTGATCGTCGACCCGCATTCGAAGCTGCTGCGCGAGATGCCGCATATCGAGGCGTATCAGGAGTGGATGAAGCAGCAGAAGGCGAAGCACAAGCCGTCGACGTAAACGCTGGCCGCTACCAACAAAAAAGCCCGGCAGATGCCGGGCTTTTTTTATGGTTTTGCCTGGGGCGAAGAAGACTCGGTTAGTGCTGCGCCGGCGTCGATGCCGGTGTGGCCGGACTGGCCGAGGAGCCCGTCGCAGCCGGCACCGTCGTCGACAGCACCGAGTCCGTGCCCTTGCCGCCGTAAGGCAGCACCTGCGCGGCGAGCTTCGGGTCGGCCTTGATAAGGCCCACAGCGTCCGAAATGATGTGCGCGGTTTCGTTGAGCTCGACGTCCTTGGCTTTCTTGGCGTCCTTCTCTTCCTTCAACTCGCTCTTGAGGCTGCGCTCGTTCGCGTCCAGGCCATCGTCCAGCGAGTTGTCGTCGTCGCTCTGCGCCGCGTCCGTGCCGTCGATGGCCTTGTGCCGGGCGCGGAAGGCGGCCTGCACGGCATCCTGCTGCTTGCGCTCGGCTTCGCGAGTGGCGAAGTTCATCGATACCGAAGTCTTGGCGCGCATCATCTTGTACTGCGCCAGCTCGTCCAGCATCAGCTGCCATGCCGGCGACTTCGCCGCACGCGCGTCGTGCATCTGCTGCAGCTGCGGCAGATAGGCCTGCAGGTTGGCGACGGGCTGATAGCCGGCCGGCGAAATCTGCGTCCACTTCAGCGCGTTGTCGTAGGTCGACTCGCCGTAGTCTTTTTCGTCGCCGTTCTTCGGGAACTGGATGTCCGGCGTGACGCCCTTGAGCTGGGTCGAGCCGCCGTTGATGCGGAAGAACTCGGCAATCGTCATCTTCAGCTCGCCGTACTGCGGCTTGCCGTCCGGGTTCTGGCTGAAGTGGTCGAGGTCGACCAGGTTCTGCACGGTGCCCTTGCCGAAGGTCGGCTCGCCGATGATCAGGCCGCGGTGGTAATCCTGGATCGCTGCCGCAAAGATCTCCGACGCGGAGGCCGAGCCGCGGTTGACCAGCACGGCCAGCGGACCCTTCCAGACCATGCCGGGGTCTTCGTCGCCCTGCACTTCGACCTGGCCTTTCGCATCGCGCACCTGTACCACCGGACCCTTGTCGATGAACAGGCCTGTCAGCGAATCGGCTTCGGCCAGCGAACCGCCGCCGTCGTTGCGCAGATCGACGACCACGCCTTCAACGCCTTCGGCCTTCAGCTCATTCAGCAGCTTGGTGACGTCGCGCGTAGCGCTTTTGAAATCCTTGTCGCCTTCGCTGCGCGCACCGAAGTCGGAATAGAACGCCGGCAGGTCGATCACGCCGATCTTGCGGGTGACGCCGCCGTCGGTGATGTCGATGACCTTCTTCTTCGCCGCCGATTCCTCGATGCTGACTTTCTTGCGCACCAGGGTGATCGTTTCGTGCTTGCCATCGAGGCCGGCGTCGGCCGGCAGAATCTCGATGCGTACGGTGGTGTCTTTCTTGCCGCGAATGCGGTTGACCACGTCATCCAGGCGCCAGCCGATCACCTCGGTGACCGGGCCGGTGGCGCCTTCGCCGATCGCCACGATGCGGTCGCCGACGTGGATCTTGCCGGACTTGGCGGCCGGACCGCCGGGCACCAGCTCGTGAATTTCGGTGTAGTCGTCGCGCGCCTGCAGCACCGCGCCGATGCCTTCCAGCGACAGCCGCATGGTGATGTCGAAGTTCTCGGCATCGCGGGGGCTGAGGTAGTCGGTGTGCGGATCGGTCGAGTGGGCGTACGCCGTCATAAAGGTCTGGAAAGCGTCCTCCGCGTCGAGCTGCTTGACCCGATCGATATAGCCCGAGTAGCGCTTGTCCAGGGTCTTGCGGATGTCGTCGTCGTTCTTGCCGGCCAGCTTCAGGCGCAGCCAATCGTTCATCGTGCGCATGCGCCAGATGTTGTCTAGCTCGGTCTGATCCTTCGGCCACGCCGCGTTTTTGCGATCGAAGGTGTAGCTGTCGTTGGTGTTGAAATCGAAGCCCTGCTTGAGCAGGCCGCGCGCGTAGGTCATCTGCTTGACCGCGCTCTGCAAGTAATCGTTGAACACCTCGAACGGTGCCGACAGATCCTGATTCCAGATCGCGTCGTCGAACTTGGTCCGCATCGGCGCGAACTTGTCCATGTCGGCCTGGGTAAAAAAGACTTTTTCGCTGTCGAGCAGCTTGAAGTAGGCGTCGTAGATGCGCGCCGACATGGCGTCGTCGAGCGGCTTGGCGTCGTAATGAAAGCGGGTCAGGAAGCGCGCGGAAAGCTGCGCTGCCTGGGCTTCATCGGTGGTGGCCTTGAGCGGCCAGACGGACGCTTTGCGGTTCTGCGTGCCGGCGCCCATGTCGGCCGCGGATTGGGCGGCGACGCAGGTAACGGTGAGCGCGAGCAGCAGGACCAGCAGGGGACGAAATTTCATGAATTCTCTCAGGCTGACTCGGTGACACCGGCTGCATGGGCCTGCAGATCGGCGTGATAGGACGAACGTACCAGCGGGCCGGACGCGACGTGGTGGAAGCCCATCGCCTCACCGGCTTCGCGCAAAGCCTCGAATTCTTCGGGAGTCCAATAGCGAACCACGGGATGGTGGTGCGGCGTCGGCTGCAGATATTGGCCGATGGTGATCATTTCGACGTCATGGGCGCGTAAATCACCCATGGTCTCCATCACCTGATCCCACGTCTCGCCCAGGCCAAGCATGATGCCGGACTTGGTCGGCACCTCCGGATGCTGCGCCTTGAAGCGCTTGAGCAGGTCCAGCGACCACTGGTAGTCGGCGCCCGGACGCACTTCGCGATACAGGTGCGGCACCGTTTCCAGATTGTGGTTGAACACGTCCGGCGGAAAATCCTTCAGCACTTCCAGCGCGCGCTCCATGCGGCCCTTGCCGCGGAAGTCGGGCGTGAGGATTTCGATCTTGATGTTGGGGCTGGCGTGGCGCACGGCGCGGATGCAGCTGGCGAAGTGCTCGGCGCCGCCGTCGCGCAGGTCGTCGCGATCGACCGAGGTGATCACCACGTAACGCAGGCGCATATCGGCGATGGTGTCGGCCAGACGCGCCGGCTCCAGCGGATCGGGCGCGACCGGACGGCCATGCGCCACGTCGCAGAATGAGCAGCGCCGCGTGCAGACTTCACCGAGAATCATGAAGGTCGCCGTGCCCTTGCTGAAGCACTCGTGGATGTTCGGGCAGGAGGCCTCTTCGCATACGGTGACCAGCGAGTTCTCGCGCAGGCGAGCCTTCAGCTGCTGCACGGCGTTGCCCTGCGGCAGGCGCACGCGAATCCAACTCGGCTTGCGCAGCGTCGGCACGGCGGTATCGAAGCCCGCGCGGTTCAGCGCGATCTTGTCGTTGCCCAGCTTTTTCTCGGGAGCGCCAGCGACGACGCTGATCGGAATGCTGCGGATAGGGGTAGTGGACGTGTCGCTCATCGGCGGTACCTAGACCGCCACGCGGGCGGGGAGTTCAGGCAGAACGGAAGCGGCCGGCTCGGCATCGAAACCGAACTGGCGGCAGAATTCACCGATCAGCACCTCTTCGACGTCCGCCAGACGCGTTGGACCGCCCCAGTCTACCATCTGCGTCACTTCCAGGCCCTTGTAGCCACAGGGATTGATGCGCTGGAACGGCTCCAGATCCATGTTCACATCCAGGGCCAGTCCGTGGAAGCTGCAGCCGCGGCGCACGCGCAGGCCCAGCGCGGCGATCTTGGCCGCGCCCACGTAGACGCCCGGGGCGCCGTCAAGCCGCGCGGCCGTGATATCCCAGTGGGCCAAGGCGTCGATGATCGACTGCTCGATCTTGTTGACCAGCTCGCGCACGCTCACGCCGACGCGGCGCAGGTCGATCAGCGGATACGCGACGATTTGCCCGGGACCGTGATACGTCACCTGGCCGCCGCGATCGACCGGCACCACCGGAATATCGCCCGGCACCAGCACGTGCTCCATCTTGCCGGCCTGGCCCAGGGTGAACACCGGGTCGTGTTCCAGCACCCACAGCTCGTCGACGGTGTCGGCCACGCGTTTGTCGGTGAACGCACTCATCGCCCGCCACACCGGCTCATACGGCTGGCGACCAAGACGACGAACTTTCAGCGGCAACGACATGGGGGGCCTGATAATGGGGAACGGGGAACGGGGAACGGGGAACGGGGAACGGGGAACGGGGAACGGGGAACGGGGAACGGGGAACGGGGAACTGGGACAAGAACAGGGGCAAAGTCCGAAGAGCAAGAGCCTAGACGAAAACAAA